>CALKYL010000029.1 GCA_938003515.1 uncultured bacterium | reverse complement strand
GCGGAGCGTCTGGAACCACCTCGATCGCGCGATCAGCGTCTGGGCCTTGGTCGCGGTCGTGACGGGCTTCTTCCTCGGATGGACGGTGTCGATCCTAGTCAATCGACTCGGCGCGGCGGTCGACGCGATGATGGTCTACTTCTTCTTCCGGATGCTGATCCGGAACCACCACGACCTGGCGACGGTCGCGACGCAGTTCATCCTCAGCAGCTTCGCGGTCGCGGCGTTCTTCTTCGTCGAACACCGCACGGCGCGCAACCTGTTCTCGATCTTCGGCGGTGTGCCGGCGATCACCGAGATCCGGGACGGCCGGCTGCGATGCCAGGGCGCGTTCGCGCACGCGATCCTGGCCGGCTGTTTCTGGGCGTGCCTGCTGCCGTTCTACGCGATCCGCGGCTTCCTGGGCCGCGGCTGGATCCTGACGGCAGCCGGCGGAACGGCGGCGCTCGCGATCGTGGGCATGTGCGCCTCGAGCACTCCCGTGATGGCGCTGCTGTTCGGCATCCTCGGCGGCGGGGCGTTCCTGCTGCGCGGCGGGCTGCGATGGCTTCGCTGGCTCGTCTTCCTGTGGTTGTGCGTGCTGCACTTCGTGATCATGAAGCAGCCGGTGTGGCACCTGCTCGCCCGCGTCGACGTCGTCGGCGGCTCGACCGGCTGGCACCGATACCACCTCGTCGACAAGTTCTTCGTGTTCTTCCCCGAGTGGTGGCTGACGGGCACGCTGCGCACCGGACACTGGGGCCCCGGGCTGCACGACGTGACGAACCAGTTCGTCGCCGAGGGCGTCAGCGGCGGCGTGTGGCGCCTCGCCGCCTTCGTCGTGGTCGTCTGGCTGGCCTTCGTCGGGGTCTCGCGCAGCATGCGCCTGCCCGAGGCCGGCCGGACCTACTGGTTCTGCTCGTGGGCGCTCGGGACGGCGTTGTTCATGCACTGCATGAACTTCATCGCCGTGTCCTACTTCGAGCAGATCGTCGTCGAGTGGCACCTGATGCTCGCCGCGATCGGCTCGCTGACGCTCGTCCCCGGCGCCTCGGTGCCCCGCCAGCTCGCCGATCTCGCCGAGCCGTGACCCGGGGAGCCGAGGGGCCGCGCGCTCGTGGCATCGATGCCAGGGCGGTCACAGGTCCGGCCGCGGCTGCGCACCCGGAGTCGGTCGCCTGCGCCCGAAGGCGGCGTCTGGAGAGAGGAGGACCGGGCTGCGTCCGGCGTGAAAAAAAAGCGTGTGCTCGCGCCACGAAAAAACGCTTCCACCGTTGTCCCGTGGCGGCAAACTGCTGACCGATAGATCGGGATACGGACCGTGTAGTCGCGTCCGCTCGAAGGACTAGAAGCGCACCTCGCCCCCCCCCCATGCCTCGCCACCCTTGTCGACTGGCCACCTCGTTGGCCGACGTGTTCGGCATTCTGGCCGCACTCAGCTGCGCCGGTCTGTGGGCGGGTTCCGACAGCGCGTCGTGGGCGAGCCTCGCCGCAGAGCGAGGCGCGGTGTTCGCCACCTTCGCCGTCGCGTGGCTGCTGATCGCCCGACGACTCGGGGCGTATGGGGTTGCCCCGGGCCGCAACCTCCAGCTTTCGCTTCGACGTACGATGGAGGCTTGGGCCGCGACCTGGGGCATCGCGGGCCTGCTGGTCGTCTCGACCGTGGATCCGGCGGCGCTCGACGTCTGGCTCGTGTTGCTCGCGGGAGCCGGCGCGCTCGCCTTCGTGCGCCTCGCCTTCTCCTTCGGACCGCTCGGCGACGCGACGGACCGGCTGCGCGCCGTGGTGGTCGGTGCGTGCCCGAGCGCGCGGGCGCTGACGTCGATGGGAGACGCCGACGAGTCGGTCGAACTGGTCGGGTTCCTCCCGTTCGCCGGCGAGGACCCCACGGAGATGCCCCACCTCACCCGGCTCGGCGACGCGTCCGAGCTCGCCGATACGGTCCGTCGTCACGACGTCGACCTCGTGTTCGTCAGCCCGTCCGACGACGCACGGACCGGCGACGTGCACCGGGTGATCGACACCTGCGAGCGGCTCGGGGTGCAGACCCAGTACTTCCCGTCGTTCCTCGACGCAGAAGACGTGCGCGTAGGCATCGCGTGGAGCGCGAACCGACCGGGGCTGCACGTCGACTCCATCCGCGAGAACACGGCTGCGGCGCTCGGCAAGCGCGCGGTCGATGTGCTGGGCGCGGCGATCGGGATCCTCGCGCTGCTGCCGGTGTTCGTCGTCTGCGCGATCGCCGTCAAGGTCTCGAGTCGCGGTCCGGTGCTGTTCCGTCAGGTCCGGGTCGGCAAGTCCGGGCGCCTGTTCCAGTGCTTCAAGTTCCGCACCATGCACGTCGGCGCCGACGCGAAGCGAGAACAGCTGCGAGCGGCAAGCCTGCAGGACGGGCCGGCGTTCAAGATGGGCGACGACCCGCGCGTGACGCCGCTCGGGCGCGTGCTGCGCAAGTTCAGCGTCGACGAGCTGCCGCAGCTCTTCAACGTCCTGCTCGGCGACATGAGCCTCGTCGGCCCCCGCCCGCCGATTCCGAGCGAGGTCGAGCAGTACACCTGGTGGCAGCGCCGCCGCATCTCGATCAAGCCCGGCCTGACCTGCGTCTGGCAGGTCTACGGCCGCAACCGCGTCTCCTTCAAGCGCTGGGTCGAGATGGACCTCTACTACATCGACAACTGGTCGCTGTGGTTGGACCTCAAGCTCATCGCGCACACCGTGCGCGTGGTCCTGCGCGGCACCGGGATGTGAGCGGCGGGCTCAAGGCCGCGCGGCCAGTCGTTCGAGCGCGTCGACGCTCTTGGGGGCGGCATCGGTCAGCACGCGCGGTCCCCCGCGCGTGACGTGGACGTCGTCCTCGATGCGCACTCCGATGCCGCGCAGTTCGCGGGGCACGCTCGTGTCGCGGGGACCGAAGTAGAGGCCGGGCTCGACCGTCAGCACGGCGCCGGCCGGCAGCGGCAACGCGGCGCCGTCCGCGCCCTCGTAGCCGCCCACGTCGTGCACGTCCCGCCCGAGCCAGTGGCTCGTGCCGTGCATGTAGTAGGGGCGGTAGCGCTGATCCCGGACGAGGCGGGCCGCGTCACCCCGCAACACGCCGAGCTCGACGAGGCCCCGCGTCAGCGCGCGCAGGCACGCCCGGTGCGCGGCGTCCCAGCGAGCGCCGGCCTTGCACGCCCGGATGCCGGCCAGCTGGGCGCGCAGGACGATCCGGTAGACGGCGGCCTGCGCGTCGGTGAAGCGACCGGAGACCGGGATCGTGCGCGTTACGTCGGCCGTGCACCCCTGCACTTCGGCGCCGGCGTCCACGAGCAAGAGGTCCCCAGCGCGCATGCGACGACTGTTCTCGTGGTAGTGCAACACGCATGCGTTGGAGCCGCTCGCGACGATCGACGGGTAGCCGTTGCGCGGGCTGCCGCCGCGCCGGAACTCCGCCTCGAGCACCGCCTGGGCCTCGTATTCGTACATCCCCGGACGAACGCTCCGGGCCAGCGCGATGTGCCCCGCGACCGTCAGCTCGGCCGCCCGCTGCATCGCCGCGAGCTCCGACCGGTCCTTGACCTGCCGCTGGCGCGCGAGCACCGGTCCTGGATCGACGATCGGCGGGTGCATCGGGAGCAGTCGTCGGCGTTGCCGGCTCGCCGCGGCAGCGAAGGAGTCGAGCAGACGACGATCGAAGTCGCGATCGCGTCCGAGCGTGTGGAACACCGGCTGCCCCTCGGGGACCAGGTCGGGCAGCTTCCGCCACAGCTCGCCGATCGCGTGCGCCTCGTCCGCGCCGAACCGGCGGATCGCGCCGGCCGACCCGTGACGGGGACCGTCCCAGATCTCTCGCGCGGGATCCCGTTCCCGGACGAAGAGGATCGCGCGGTGCCGCCTTCGATCGGTCTTCACGGCGACGAGCACCGCGTCGGGCTCGGGGAACCCGGTCAGGTAGTGGAAGTCGGAGCCCGGACGGAACTCGTGCAGGACGTCGCCGTTGCGCTTCGTCTCGCGTGCCGTGGGCACGATCAGCACGCCGGGTCCGAGGCTGTCGAGCAACCGCTGGCGGCGCCCGCGGTGCAGTGAGGGGTCGAGGTGGGCGTCGCGGCTCACGACGCGAGTGTGCCGGCGCGGCGGCCGCGCGCCAAGCTCGGCAGGTCCCGGCCGTCGGCGCGCCTCCCTCGACCGACCTGGAGGCGCGCGCCGACCGGTGCGGAAGCGGGTGGGCCGGCGGCGCGGACGGGCACGCTCAGAAGAACGGCACCTCGACGAAGACGTCGGGCTGGTCCCAGCTGAGCGGCACTTCGACGTAGACCGGGGCGAAGCCCAGCGCGTCGATCTCCAGCACGACGAGCGCCTCGTCTTCGTAGGAGTAGGGGCCGAGGACCGCCGCGCCGAGGTCGTCCTCGAGGAAGCCGACCTCGGCGTCTGCGAGCACGAATTCGTCGAGCAGCACGCGCCCCGTCGAGTCGGTCAGGTACCAGTCTAGGTACGGGCTGACGCACAAGCAGTTCGACCACTCCTGCTCGGCCTCGACGACGCGAACCGAGACGTTCTCCCAGACGAGGTTGGTGTTCGGGTCGTAGACCTCGACCAGGATGGAAACGAGGCGCGGCTGCGGCGGGCGCACGTTCGCGCGCGGCCGGCTGCGCCCACACGAGGCGAGGACCAGGGCGGCGAGCAGGACGGCTGGGAAGTGCAGGCGCATGGTTCGTTCTCCGGAGTCAGGTCTTCCTGGAGCAAGGCTCGTGCCGGGCGGGAGGGCCCGCCCGACGGCTGGTTTCGCGCCGCCGCGCCGCGCCCGCGAGCCACGTCGCGCGATCGATGTCGCGTCGGCGGGACACCCGCTGGCGCCGCCCGGCGGCCCGTCCGAGAGAGCGCACGGCCGCCGCGGGCGTGGCGGCCCTGCCTTTAGGAGCGCTCGCGGCAGCGCGCGAGGAGCTGCTCGACCACCGCCATCGCCTCGCCGCGGAAGTGGTTGTTGGCGACGACGAGCACCCGCCCGGCCCCGGCCCGGATGCGCTCGAGGCGCTCGCGGATCTGCTCGATCTCACGGGCCGAATAGCGCCAGTCGTAGACCTCGTCGCGGCCGGCCCCGCGCCGGAACCAGGCGCGGTTCCGGCCGTGGAGCCGGAAGTAGGCGGCGCCGGCGGCGCGCACACCGGTGACGTCGCGCGAGAAGCCGCCGACCATGCCGGGATAGCCGAGTTCCAGGACGCCGACGCCGCAGCCTGCCAGCGCCGCGAGCGCCGCGTCCGCGTTCCACGACTCGTGCCGGACCTCGACGAACAGCGGCGCGACGGCGGCGAACCCCTCGGCGAGCCGGCGGATGCGCGCGACGGCACCGTCGGTGTGGCGCAGCCGGTAGTTGAATTGCGCGAGCAACCCGACGAGGCGCCCCGACTGCGCCAGGGGCACGAAGCCCTCACGGGCGGCGGCGATGGCGGCGTCGTCGAAACGCTCCGCGTGCGTGAACTCCTGCGGCAGCTTGGCCGTGAACCGGGTGCCGAGGTCGGCGGTCCGCTCGACCCAGGACGCGCAGTTCTTCGCCGAAGGCGGACGGTAGAACGTGTTGTTGATCTCGACGAGGTCGACGCGCGCGGCGACCGCGCGGAGCGTGTCCTTGCAGCCCGCCGGATAGACGACGCCGCGCCAGTCGGGATACGACCAACCGGCCACACCGAACAGCACTTCAGGAGTCGTCATCGCCGGACTTCCGGTGCCGGTCGTGCTCGGCCATGCGTTCCGCGATGCGCTGCTCGAAGCCGCGCGTGCCGGGCTCGTAGAAGCGCACGCCGCGCAGCTCGGGCGGGAGGCACGGCATCGCCGCGACGCCGGCGTCGGTGTCGTGGGCGTAGACGTAGCCCTTGCCGTGACCCAGGTCCTTCGCCACCGCGCCGACGGGGTTGCGCAGGTGCAGCGGCACGGCGTGCTGCGCGCCGTCCCGCACGGCGGCGGTGGCGGCCTGGACGGCGCGGACGACGGCGTTGCTCTTCGGCGCGGCGGCCAGGTAGACGGCCGCCTCCGTGAGCGGCAGGCGCGCCTCCGGCAGCCCGAGGAACTCGGCGGCGTGCTGCGCGGCGACGGCGACCTGCAGGGCCATCGGATCCGCGAGGCCGACGTCCTCGGCCGCGACGGCGATCAGGCGCCGCGCCGCGTGCCGCGGATCGGCGCCGGCCTCCACCGCTCGCGCGAGCCAGTAGACCGACGCCTGCACGTCCGAGTTGCGCAGGCTCTTGTGGAAGGCCGACAGCAGGTCGTAGTGCAGGTCCCCGTCGCGGTCGTGGCGCAGCGCGCGATGCTGGAACGCTTCGACGACCATCTGCGCGGTGATCGCGTCGCCGTCGACGCACGTGACAGCGCACGCCTCCAGGCAGACGAGCGCCCGGCGCGCGTCGCCGCCGGCGAGTCCCGCGAGGCGCGCGACGGCGGCGTCGTCCATCGTCAGCCGACGCACGCCGAGGCCGCGCTCCTCGTCGACGAGCGCTTCCTGCACGAGCTGCGCCACGTGTCGGTCGGCGAGCGGCGCGAGTGGCACCACGCGGCACCGCGACAGCAGCGCGTCGTTGATCGAGAACGACGGGTTCTCGGTCGTCGCCCCGACAAGCACGACGTCGCCGCGTTCGACGTGCGGGAGGAAGGCGTCCTGCTGCGCCTTGTTGAAACGGTGGATCTCGTCGACGAACAGCATCGTGCCGCGGCCCTCGCGGCGCTGACGCTCGACCGCGTCGGCGACCGCCTGTCGCACCTGCGCGACGCCCGAGAGCACCGCCGAGAACGGCTGGAAGGCGAGATCGGCGTGCCGGGCGATCAGCAGCGCGAGCGTCGTCTTGCCGACGCCCGGGGGGCCGAACAGGATCAGCGAGCCCGCGACGCCCTGCTCGATCGCGGCGCGCAGCGCCCGACCCGGACCGAGCAACGCCTCCTGCCCGAGGAACTGGTCGAGCGACCGCGGCCGCATGCGCTCGGCCAGCGGCGGCAGAGGGCTGCGCCGCGCTTGACCGCCGCCCTCGCCCGGATCTCCGAACAGCGTCATCGCCGGGCTCCCGGTCAGCCGCGCTGGCGCCTCGCCTCGAACAGCACGACGCCGGCCGCGACGGCGGCGTTCAGGCTCTCGACCGGCGCCCGGAGCGGTATGCGAACGTGCTGCGCCGCGGATGCCAGCCACTCCGGCCCCACGCCGGCCGCCTCGGCGCCGACGACGAGCAGCAGCGGCCGGGCGAAGTCCGCGTCGGTGTACTCCGTCGGTCCGGCGCCGTCGGTGACGACGACCGCGAGCCCGTGCCGTTCGGCGAACGCGAGCACCTCCGCGACGTCGAGGCCGTGCTGCACCGGCAGGCGGAAGACCGAACCCATCGAGCCCCGCACGGCCTTGTCGCGGAACGGATCCGCGCCGCCGCGAAGCGTCAGGCAGCCCGTCGCGCCCGCCCCCTCGGCGGTGCGCAGCACGGCGCCCAGATTGCCCGGATCCCGAAGGCCCGCGGCGACCACCACCAGCGGGACCGCGCCGCTTCCGAGCAGGTCCTCGTCGCGCCACGTCGGCCGCGACAGCAGAACGGCGACGCCCTGCGGCGTGTCGAGCGCGCTCATGCGGGCGAGCACCGCGTCGGAGCACTCGAGGAACGAGTCGGCGCGTTGGCGCAGCGCGTCGCGCAGCCCGTCGTCCGCGAGCCTCGGCGAAACGGCCGCCTCGACGACGTGCAGTCCGGCCTCGAGGGCCTCGCGCACGAGCCGCACGCCCTCCGCCAACAGCTGCCCCGGGAGTGCGCCCGCGGCGGCGTCGCGAAAGCGCTGCACGGCCGGGTTTTTGGCCGACGTCAAGGCCCGAGGCGGACGGCTCATGTCGGCATGATGGCGGCCTGACCCCGCGGATGCGAGCGGAGGCGAGCCGCCGGGCGCCCCGACAGGTCATGGCGATCGGCCGCGAATGCCGAAGAGGTCCGAGGCGCCGCGGCGTCGCCGGACCATGTCCCCTTCCCCTCCCAAGCGGCTCGACCACGGCGTCATCGGCAACGGCCGGGTGCTCGCACTCGTGGCCCCGGACAGCGGCGTCGAGTGGCTGTGCCTGCCCAGCTGGGACTCGCCGTCGGTGTTCGGCAGCCTGCTCGACGAAGCGCACGGCGGCTGCTGGCGTATCGAGGGCCCCGACGGCCCGGTCGTCGGACAGCTCGCCTACGAGCGCAACACCAACGTGTTGCGCGGCGTCTTCGAGCACCGCGACAGCGCGTGGGAGGTGATCGACTTCGCGCCCCGGATCCCGACCGGCCTCGACGTGAGCGCCCCGTACGAAGTCGTGCGGCTGATGCGGCCGCTCTACGGCGAGCCGCGCGTGCGGGTGCGCTTCGACCCGCGGCCCGACTACGGCCGCGCCAGCGTCGCGCTGCAGCCGACCGACGAAGGCGTCGAGACCGTCGGAGGGCCTACGCGGCTGCGTTTGATCACGAACGCGCCGGTGCCGTTCGTGCTCGGGGGCCAGCCGTTCGCGCTGCGCGAGCCCGTCTACCAGGTGCTCGCGCTCGGCGGACGCAGCCAGCGTCCCGACCTCGCCAGCGTCATGCGCGCGCTGCAGATGACCGTCGGAGGCTGGCGGCAGTGGGCGCGCTCGTGCGCGCTGCCGCCCTTCCGGCAGCAGGAGGTGCTGCGCTCCGCGCTGTGCCTCAAGCTGCACGCACACCTCGACACGGGCGCGATCATCGCAGCGACCACCACCAGCATCCCGGAGGCGATGGGCACCGAGCGCACCTGGGACTACCGCTACTGCTGGCTGCGCGACGCCGCGTTCGTCATCGAGGCGCTGCGGCGTCTGAGCCAGATCGACGAAGGAGAGGCCTTCCTCGGCTTCCTCTTCGACGTCGCCCAGTCGGGGCCGCTTCAGCCGATGTACGGCCTCGACGGGCGTCGCGCGCTCGACGAGATCACCCTGCCACACCTCGCGGGCTTCCGCGGCAACGGCCCCGTGCGCGTCGGCAACGCCGCCTACCGGCAGAAGCAGAACGACCTGATGGGCGAGCTGCTGCTCAGCATCGACGCGCTGCTCGCCGACCCGCGGCTGGTGCACGACTCCCCGGAGCAGCTCATGCCCCTCGTGGAGCGCCTCGTCGAAGAGGCGATCGCCGCGGCCCCGACGCCGGACACCGGCATCTGGGAGTACCGCACGATCATGAAGAACCACACGTTCTCGAGGGCCATGTGCTGGGCCGCGATCCAGCGCGGCGCGCGGCTCGCGCGGCGCTACGGCCGCGACGACCTGGCGGACCGATGGGACGCGATCGCCGATCGGGAGCAGCAGGAGATCCTCGACCGCGGCTTCTGCCGCACCCGCGGCTACTTCACCCAGGCGCTCGACGGCGGCGACGCCGACGCCGCGAACTTGCTCCTGCCCTCGATCGGGCTGATCGACGCCAAGGACCCGCGCTTCCTGCGCACTCTGGACGCCTACGACAACGAGCTCGTGGATCGTGGCTTCATGCTGCGCTACCGCAACCGCGACGACTTCGGCGAGACGACCAGCGGGTTCACGATCTGCAGCTTCTGGTGGGCGGAGGCGCTCGCGCTCGCCGGGCGACTCGAGGAGGCGATCGAGATCTTCGACCGCATGCTCGCCCACGCGAATCCCCTCGGCTTGTTCTCCGAAGACGTCGATCCGTCGACCGGCGAGCTGCTCGGCAACTTTCCCCAGGCGTACACGCACGTGGGGCTGATCAACGCCGCCGCCACGATCGGGGACCTTTTGGCCGCGCGCGACGGTATCGTACGTGCGTGGACATGAACGGAAGGCTCCTGATCGTCGCCAACCGCCTGCCGCTCGCCGTCGAGATCACGCCCGAGGGACCGCGCATCGCGCACAACACCGGAGGGCTCGCGACGGGGCTGCGAGGCCCGCACGACGCGGGCGACGGGCTCTGGTTCGGTTGGGCCGGCGCGATGCCGGGCATGCGCGCGCCCGCCCGCAAGCGGGCCCTCGAGCTGCTGCGCGACGGCCGGTTCGTGCCGATCGAGCTGAGCAAGGAAGAGGTCGAGGGCTACTACAACCAGTTCAGCAACGGCGTGCTGTGGCCGACCTTCCACTACCTGATCGACCGCCTGCCGACCGAGTCCGCCGACTGGAAGGCCTACCGCGCGATCAACGAGCGCTTCGCCGACGAGGTCGCGAGCCGCTGGCGCCCGGGCGACAAGATCTGGGTGCACGACTTCCACCTGATGCTGCTGCCGCAGATGCTGCGGGAGCGCCTGCCCGACGCGCGCATCGGTTACTTCCTGCACATCCCCTTCCCGTCGTCGGAGGTCTTCCGCGTGCTGCCGTGGCGCGCGGACCTGCTGCGCGGCGTCCTGGGCGCCGACTTGATCGGCTTCCACACGCTGAGCTACCTGCGCCACTTCGCGTCGGCGCTGCTGCGGACGCTCGGCATGGAGGTGGCGATCGACCGGGTCGACCTCGGTGACCGCGTCGCCCGGCTCACCGCGATGCCGATGGGCATCGACGTCGACGCGTTCGAACGCCACGCGAACGACCCCGCCGTGCAGCGGGAGGCCACGGCGCTGCGCGCGCAGACCGCGCCGGCCAAGGTGATGCTCGGCATCGATCGACTCGACTACACGAAGGGGTTGCCGCGCCGGCTCGCCGCGTTCGAGAAGCTGCTGGTGATGCGCGGCGACGGCGCCCCGCTCGTGCAGCTCGTGCAGGTCGCGGTGACCTCGAGGACCAACGTCAACGAATACAAGCGCCACAAGCGCGACGTCGACGAACTCGTCGGGCGGATCAACGGCCGCTTCGGCACGCCGGACTACACGCCGATCCGCTACGTGAACTCGAGCCTGGACGCCCGCGAGGTCACCGCGCTCTACCGCGCCGCCGACGTGATGCTGGTGACGCCGGTCCGTGACGGCCTCAACCTCGTCGCCAAGGAGTTCGTCGCCGCGCGCACCGACGACGACGGCGTGCTCGTGCTCAGCGAGTTCGCGGGCGTCGCGGCCGTGCTGCCGGAGGCGCTCAAGGTCAACCCGTACGACACCGACGGCTCGGCCGAGGTGATGGCTGCCGCGCTCGCGCTGCCGCGGGACGAACGCCGCCGTCGCATGCGCGCCATGCGCGAGGCGGTCCGGAGCAGCAACGTGCACGAGTGGGTGCGGTCGTTCCTCGACGACCTGTCCGCCGGCGAGTTCGACGCGCCGCACCGGCCGGAGCCGCGGGCCGAACTGGAACGCGAGCTGTCTGCTGCTCGCGACAGCGGGCCGCTGTGCGTGTTCCTCGACTACGACGGCACCCTCGTCGAGTTCGCACCGCGGCCCGAGCTCGCGACGCCCGACAAGCCGCTGCTCGAGATCCTGCGCGAACTCGCCGCGAGCGACGACCTGCACGTGCACGTCGTCAGCGGCCGCCCCCGCGAGTTCCTGGAGAAGTGGTTCGGCGCGCTGCCGATCGGGCTGCACGGCGAACACGGCCTGGTCTCCCGGCAGCGGGGCGCGAGCACGTGGTCGTCGACGCCGCTCGGCAACACGGACTGGCAGCCGCGCGTGCTCGGCGTGCTGCGGCGCTTCGCGGCGCAGATCCCGGGCTCGCTCGTCGAGACGAAGGCGCAGTCGGTCGCCTTCCACTACCGGCAGGTCGACCCGGAGTTCGCGGCCTCGTTCGTCAGCGAGATCCGCCTGCACCTGACCGAGATGCTCAGCCAGATCGGCGCGTCCGTGATCTCGGGCAACCGCGTGCTCGAGGTCCGGCCGATGGGCGTCAACAAGGGCAACATCGTCGGGCGCGTGATGACCGAAGAAGCCGCAGGGGCGCGCGCCGTGATCTTCGGGGACGACCGTACGGACGAGGACATGTTCGCCGCGGCGCCGGACGACGCAATCACCGTGCACGTCGGCGACGGCCGCACCGCGGCGCGCTACCGCCTCGCGGACTGCCACGAGGCCCGCGCCGTGCTGCGCGGACTCGTCGCGCAGGCGAACGTCGAGGGCTGAGCGTCGCCGGTCGGTGCCGCTACGATGCGGCGATGAGGTTCTGCAGCGAGTGCGGTGCCCCGCTCGAGGACCGGGTGCCCGCCGGCGACGACCGTTCGCGACGCGTCTGCACGCGCTGCGAACGCGTGCACTACCAGAACCCGCTCGTCGTGGTCGGCTGCCTCGTCGAACGCGGGGACGAGCTGCTGTTGTGTCGCCGCGCGATCGAACCGGGCTACGGCAAGTGGACGACGCCCGCCGGGTTCCTCGAGCTCGGCGAAACGCTGGCTGCGGGCGCGTGCCGCGAGACGTTCGAGGAGGCCGGCGCCGACGTCGAGGTCCTGGCGCCGCACAGCCAGCTCGACCTGACCCACATCGGCCAGCACTACGCGATGTTCCGCGCGCGCATGCAGAGCGAGCGCCTGGCGCCCGGCGACGAGAGCCTCGAGTGCCGCTTCTTCCGGGCTGCGGAGATCCCCTGGGGCGAACTCGCGTTCCCCGCGGTGCACTTCGCGCTGCGGCTGCTGCTCGACGACCGGACCGTCGGTCGACGCCACGTGCACCACGCTCGGCTGCGATGGTCCGGTGCGGGCTCGCGCTTCGACGCCGCGAACTACGTCATCGAGGACCACCTGAAGACGCCGCTGGGCTGACGAGCAGCGGCTCCCAGGCGGAGTCGTAGAGTTCGCGGCCGACCGATTCGGCCACCATCACCTCGAGCAGGCGCGACTCGGAGACGTCCAGGTCGCGCGCGGTCCTCTGGATCATGGCCGCGTAGAGGATCTCGGCCGTCTTCATCATGCTCTCGAGGTCGAGCTTCCAGACGCCGTTCTCGCGCGTGAAGCCGAAGCGTGGGCCTCGTCCGTGGGTCGCCGAGACGTACACGCCGCTTGCCCGGTCGCCGTCGATCCACACGTCGGTGATCCGCGAGCCCGCCATGCTCTCCACGTCCGTCAGACCGGCGTCGATGCTCGCGGCGAACAGCATCTCACCGGTCATGCCGGCGAGGCGATCCGCGTCGAAGGTCGCGCGGATTCCGAGCACGCGCACGCGGTCCAGGATCGGCGCAGCCTCGAGCTGCGCCCGGCTGGCGTGCAGCGACATCCATCGCAGCCGCTCGTAGGAAGCCGACGTCGTCCCGCCGACGAGCGCGACCGCCGCCGCACCATTCCGTGCGGATACCGCATCGAGGTAGTTCTGGAAGATCGCGGCGAACTCCTTTACCTCGGAATCGATGGCGTCTCGGCGGCGGCTGCCGCCCGACCGCTCGCTGCACGCCGCGCAGGCGATCAGCGCGAGCGACAGCGCGACGAACGACCTCACCGGCAGGCCTGCAGCGCGCGCGCCACGTAGATCGGGGCGACCTTGCGCCGCCAGTAGACGTCGAGGTCGGTGTTGTCCATCGTGCGCGCAGGCTTCATCGCCGCCTTGCCCGCCTCGGCGATCCGATCGTCCGTCAGCGGCTCACCGACCAGCAGGTCCTCGGTCGCGGTCGCCGGGATCGCGTAGCTGCCGGCGCCACCGAGGCGCACGTTCGCCTTGGTGACGACGCCGCGCTCGTCGAACCACAGGCACGCCCCGACGCCGAGCACCGGGAAGTCGTAGGTGTCGCGCCGCCGCAACTTGACGTAGCTCGCCCGCCACGCGCCCGGCGCCGGCAGCGTGATCGTCGTCAGGAGCTCCTCGGGCCGCTTGGTCAGGTACTCGATGCCGTCGTCGCGATACAGCGCGTCGGCCTTCAGCGTGCGCGCGCCGTCGTGCGACGCGAGCTCGACCTCCGCCTCCATCGCGCAGACGACCGGAACGGAGTCGCTCGACTGCACCGCCCAGCAGCGCGGACTCCCGGGCGCGACCCAGCAGATCGCGCCGTCCTTCTTCATGCAGAAGTCGATCGACTCGCGCCACTCGTGGGACTGGTCGTAGTAGGTGCAGCGGGTGTCGAGCAGCAGGTTGCCGCCGATCGTGCCCATGTTGCGCAAGAGCGGCGTCGAGATCTCGCGGATCGCGTGCTGCAGGCCCGGGTAGTGGGCCTTCAGGTGCGGGTAGTGCTCGAGCGTGGACAGACGCACCATCGCGCCGATGCGCAGCCGGCCGTCCGGCAGCACGTCGACGGCGTGCAGCTCGGGCAGGTCCTGCAGCGAGATCACCTCGGTCGGCGTCTGGTGCCGCCGCTTCATGTTGGGATAGAGGTCGGTGCCGCCGGCGACGTACATCGCCGCCTGTCCGTGCTCGCGCTTGAGGCGCACGGCCTCGCTCGCGCTCTGCGGGCGGTGGTAGGTGAACGTGGGCAGTCGGAGCATGTGGTTCCCTACTTGGCCGCCTTCTTGTGCCGCTTGGGGTCGTTCGTCGCCGTGCCGTCGCCGCCTTGCCACGGCGTCGGCACGCGCAGCGATTCGCCGAAGTCGACGTCGGGCACGCCGCTCGCGTCGTTGGCCGGGCCGAAGCGCGGCTCCTTGCCGTCCTTCATGGCCTGCAGCGCCGCGAACACCTTCTCGAACGAGATCGGATTCTCGTCGACGCGCACGCCGACGGCGTCGAAGACGGCGTTGGCGACCGCCGGCATGATCGGCAGGAGCGGCCCCTGGCCGACCTCCTTGGCGCCGAACGGACCGTTCTTGTCCGGGTCCTCGATCACGTAGGTGACCACGTCGGGCATCTCGAGCGCGCTCGGGCTCTTGTACTCGAGCATCGACGGGATCTTGTGCACGAAGATGCGGCGGCCCTTGTGCGTGCGGTCGCGGTAGGCCATCTCCTCCATCATCGCCTCGCCGAGGCCCATGTAGACCGATCCCTCGATCTGTCCCATCGCGACCGCGGCGTTGAGCGCGCGGCCGATGTCGTGGGCCATCCAGACCTTCGGCACGCGGTAGACGCCGGTGTCGGGGTCGACCTCGACCTCGACGACGGCCGCCGAATAGCTGTAGCTCGGGCTCGGCCCGACGCCCCCGCCGCGGAAGCGCGCGGCCGACTTCGGCGGCGTGTAGCTGCCGACCGTGCCGATCGTGCCGAAGCGCGCCTCGGTCTCGCAGATCGCCTCCTGGAACGTCAGGCCCTTCTGCGGATCCTCCGCGTCGAACACGCGTTCGTCGGCGAACACGAGCCGCGACGCCGGCACGTCGAGCTTCGCCGCCGCGCCCGTGGCGAGCAGCTCGCGGGCGCGCTCGGCGGCCTGCATCGCCGCGTTGCCGGTCATGACCGTGACGCGCGAGCTGTAGCTGCCGAGGTCGACCGGCGTCAGGTCGGTGTCGGCGGTGACGACCTTGATGCCGAGCGGATCGATGCCGAGCACCTCGCCGATGATCCAGCCGAGCACGCTGTCGCTGCCCTGGCCGATGTCGGTGCTGCCGCAGAACGCGGTGACGAGGCCGGAGCGGTCCAGCTGCAGCTGCACGCCGGAGTGCGGCATGCCGTTCCAGTAGATCGGCAGGCCGGCGCCCGACAGATAGCTCGAACACGCGAGCCCGAGGCCGCGCACGCGGCCGTCGGCGGTGCGCTCGCGCTTGCCGCGGCGTTCGTTCCAGCCGGAGCCGGCGACGACCTTGCGGATGCACTCGCCGAGCCCCATCGAGCCGATGCGCAGGAAGTTCGCGGTCAGCGAGTCGCGCTCGGCGAGGTTGTCGAGCCGCATCTGCGCCGGATCGAGGCCGAGGTCGCACGCGACCTTGTCGAGCTGCACCTCGAGCGCGAAGCGCGGCTGCGGCGTACCGTGGCCGCGCTTCGGACCGCACGGCGCCTTGTTCGTGAAGAAGCGCGCGCCGCGGAAGTGGTAGTTCTCGACCGCGTAGGTCACCGTCTGCAGCGCCCCGGTGTAGAACGTGCTCGCCGTGCCGTAGCTGCCGTAGGCGCCGCCGTCGAGATAGCTCCGGAAGTCGAGCGCGGTGATCCGGCCGGTCTTCGTCACGCCGATCCGGCTGCGCATCAGCACCGGGTGCCGGCCGCGGTGGCACCAGAAGACCTCTTCGCGGGTCAGCGCGATCTTGACCGGCCGCCCGGTGTGCATCGCCATCTTCGCCGCGCAGATCTCGTGGTTGAACGGGTCGCTCTTGCCGCCGAAGCCGCCGCCGTTCGGGCACGCGATCACGCGGATCTTGTGCGCCGGCAGCGGGTGCAGCACGCGCGCGAGCGCCCGGTGCAGGTAGTGCGGCGTCTGCGTCGACGACCACACGGTCAGCTTGCCGTCGCGGTCGAAGTGCGCGAGCGTCGCGTGCTGCTCCATCGGCAGGTGCGTGTTGCCCTCGTAGTAGAAGGTGTCCTCGCGCACATGATCGGCGCGCGCGAAGCCGTCGTCGAGGTCGCCGAACTCGAGGTTCTCGAGCCGGTGGATGTTGCCGCGCACGCCGTAGTCGTGCAGCCGAGGCTCCGGCGTGGCCGCGGCCTCCTGCAGCGAGCCGATGGTCTGCAGTTCGCGGTATTCGACGTCGACGAGGCGGCACGCCTCCCAGGCGATCTCCTCCTCGGTCGCGGCGATCGCGACGACCGGGTCGCCGACGAACCGCACGCGGTCGGGGCACAGCGCGTGCTCGTCCTGGCTGACCGGCAGGATGCCGAACGGGATCGGCATGTCCTTGCCCGTGAGCACGCCCTTGACGCCCGGCAGCGCCGCGGCGCGCGAGGTGTCGATGGCGACGATCTCGGCGTGTGCCATCGTGCTGCGCAGGAGCTTCATGTGCAGCATGCGCGGCAGCTTCAGGTCGTCGGCGAACAGGGTCAGCCCGCTGACCTTGCTGCGCGCGTCGACCTTGCGGATCGGCTTGCCGATGTGCCGCAGTTCGTCCTTCGCCTTGTCGTGCTGCCACGGCGCGTCCTCGCGTCCGCGCGCGTCGGGCCGGGCGCGGCGGCGCGCCGGGTCATCGAGAACCATGGATCGACTCCTCGGTCGGCTCGGCCGGTTCGCCGCGCATGCGGGCCGCCGCGAGCTCGACGGCCTCGAAGATCTTCAGATAGCCCGTGCAGCGGCACAGGTTGCCGGCCAACGCCTCCTTGATCTCTTCGCGGCTCGGGCGCGCGTTGTCGCGCAGCAGCGCATCGGCCGCCATCAGGATGCCCGGGGTGCAGTAGCCACACTGCGCGGCGCCCAGGTCGGCCATCGTGTGCTGCAGCGGCGCGAGGTCGGTCGCGCCGGCGAGGCCCTCGACGGTTCGCACCTCGCGACCGATGGCGTCCACGCCGAGCACCAGGCAGCTCAGCACCGGGGTGCCGTCGATCTGGACCGAGCACGTGCCGCACTCGCCCAGCTCGCAGCCGTGTTTCGTGCCGGTGAGATCGAGGTCCTCGCGGAGCACCTCGAGCAGCGTCTTGTGCGGCGAGAACGCCACCTCGTGCGGCTCGCCGTTGACGCGGAGCGTCGCGAGCACCTTGCTGGGCGCAGTCATGGGCCGAGCAGGATAGCCCCGGACGTCGGCCGCATGAAGCGCGAGGCCCCCCGACGCACGGCCGGCCGCACGGACGCGGTGGCCGTCCGGTAGGCTCCGGGATCGTGGACCCGCACCATGCCGCGAGCGAGCCGGAACCGACCGTCGTAGCCTGGTCGGTCCACGTACGGGCCGCCGCGACCGTGCTCGACGTCGCCGCCGGCGGCGGGCGGCACGCGCGCTGGTTCGCCGACCGCGGCCATCGCGTGACCGCGGTCGACCGCGACACCGCCGCGCTCGCCCGCCTCGCCCATCCGTGCATCACGGTCGTCGAGGCCGACCTGGAGGCCGGCCCGTGGCCCTTGCGCGGCGCGCGCTTCGACGCCGTCGTCGTCGTCAACTACCTGTGGCGGCCGCTGCTGCCCACCCTCGTCGCCAGCGTCGCCCCCGGCGGCGTGCTGCTCTACGAGACCTTCGCCGCCGGGCACGAGCGCTTCGGTCGGCCGCGCAACCCCGACTTCCTGCTGCGCCCCGGCGAGCTCGAAGAGGCGGTCGCGGACGGATTCGAGGTGCTCGCGCGGCATCACGGCGAGGTCGGCGAGCCCCCGCGCGCCGTGCGTCAGGGGCTGTTGGCGCGCCGGCCCCCGGCCTGATCGGGCTCGTGCGGCGGCTCGTCGCGCAGGCGGCGCGACAGCCACAGCACGTCGTGCCAGCGGCCGAACTTGCGGCCGGCCCGCGGAAACACGCCGACCGGGGCGAAGCCCATCCGGCGATGGAACGCGACGCTGCCCTCGTTCGGCAGCGTGACGATCGCCAGCGCGGTGCAGAAGCCGCGATCGGCGAGCCGGTCGAACAGCTGCTCGTAGAGCCGACGGCCCAACCCGGACCGGTGGCTGTCGGGCGCGACGTACGCCGAGACCTCGGCCGTCCAGCGGTAGGCCGCCCGCGGCCGGTGCGGGCTGCCGTAGGCGTAGCCGACGGGCCGGCCGCCGACCTCCGCCACGAGCCACGCGTGGCTGTCGCCGAACGCGCGCACGCGCTCGCGGAACGCGTCCTCCGACGGCGGCTCGATCTCGAAGGAGACCGAGGTCGCTTCGACGAACGGCCGGTAGATCGCCGCGAGCGCCGCCGCGTCCTCGTCGCGCGCGGGCCGGATCGTGCAGCCGCCGTCCATCGTCACCGCAGGCCGGCGAGGACGGCCGTCGCGAGCGGCGCCGCCGCCCGGGCGACCGCGTCTGGCGCAGGGGCGAGCGGCACGAACGGCACGAACGCGTCCACGAGCAGGTCGCGGCGCACCTCGAGGCACAAAGTCCGGCCGGGATGGCGCGTGGCGTAGTCGAAGGCGCGGGTCGACGGATGCAGCGAGTAGGTGCCGTTGCGCACGACGTCGAAGCCCGCCGCCGCGAACTCGGCCTCCGCGCGGCTCGCGACGACCGGGTGCGCGAGGTCGCGGCCGTCCGGATCGTGGGTGATCAAGTCGACCGCCGGCCTGAGCGGCCACGTGCGCGCGCGATCGCCCGAGTAGGCGGCGCGCAGGCTCGCGACCACGTCGGCGTCGACGGCGACGTCGACGCTCCGCGGCGCGTAGGTGTGCACGCACAGGCCGACGCCACCGCGGCCGCACGTGGCCTCGAACGCGGCGTCGGCGACCTCGCGATAGGCGAAGTAGCGGTCGAGCAGGAGGTCGCGGTCGGCGGGCTCGGTCACCCAAGGCGGCAGTCCCGGCGTCAGTTCACCGGCCCGGGTCGCGCGTCCGACGGCGTCCCGGTCGATCTCGCGGTTGCAGTCGACGAACGTGCGCGGCACCGCGCAGCGCAGCACCAGCGCGCTCCGCCGGGGCTGGATCTCGACGACGCGCTTCGCGACCGCAACCGCGAGCTCCGGAGCGCCGACGTCGGTGTTGACGAAGAAGAACTCCCGCAGACCCGGGTCGTAGTCCCCCTGCAGCGCCGCGCGCAGCGAGTCGAAGTGCGCCGCCGTCGTCGCGCCGTGCGCGACCTCGAGCAACAGGTCGGGCGCCGCGTCGTCGGCCGCGGCGCGACCGCGCACGAACGCGACGTCGCAGACGCCGGCGAGGGATCGAACCGCACGGTCCATGGACTCTTCGATAGCCGGCTCGCCCGGGCGCGCAAGCAGCCGCGCCGAAACCGCCGGCAGCTACGCACGACGCCGTAGGCGCCGTCAGCGGGTCTCGCCGACGACGATCTCGGCGTCCGGCTCGAGAGCGAACGGCTCCGACTCGCGACCGTCCCAGCGCAGGTCGAGGCGCTGCTCCAGACCCTCGACCGGCACGAACGGGATCGCGACGCGGCCCTCGACGTCGGTGCGCAGCCGCTCCCAGTGCACGTGGCTCGCGCGGCGCAGCCCCTGGAGGATGGACAGCACCGGGTCGTTCGTGCCGCGCGTGGTCGTGCCGCGCGAACGCAGGCGCGCCCCCTCGACCGGCCGACCGGCGGCGTCCCGCAGCGTCACGACCGTGCGCGCCAGCGGCTGCAGGGCCAGCCGGACCTCGACCTCCGCGTCGTCGGCGCCGAGGTCGACGGAACGGGCGCCGAAGCCCTCCTGCGTGACGACGACGAAGACCCACCGGCCCGGCACCAGCCGCAGCGCGGCGGCGCCGCGTTCGTCGAGGGGCACGCGCACCAGCGAGTCGCGCATCAGGATGCCCTGGCGGTCCCCCGCGGACACGAACGCGACGGCGCCGCGCGCCGGCCCGCCGCGCGCGTCGAGCACCTGCAGCGACACCGCTCCGGCGGCGATCGGCG
>CALKYL010000028.1 GCA_938003515.1 uncultured bacterium | reverse complement strand
GCTGTCGCTGCGGCTCGGGCTCCCGGTCGTGTTCGCCGACGACGCGGCGCTCGTGCTGCACAAGCCGCCGGGGCTCGCCGTGCACAAGGGGCCGCTGGTCGACGCGTCGGTGGCCGACGCGCTCGCCCGCGAGCTGCCGGAGGCCGGCCTCGCGCACCGTCTCGACCGCGACGCCTCGGGGCTGCTGCTCGTCGGGCGCTCGGCGGCGGCGCTGCGGGCGCTCGGCGCGGCGATGGAGCGCGGCGAGATCGCGCGCGAGTACCGGGCGATCGTGCACGGCCACGTCGAGGACGGTCCCGACGGCGGCGAGCGCACGATCGACCTGCCGCTGTCGGTCACCGACGAGCCGCGCGGCGACCGGCCCAAGACCGTCGTCGACCCCGGAGGCCAGCCGGCCGTCTCGCACGTGACGGTGCTGGCGCGCGGCCGCTCGACGAGCCTGGTCCTGGTGCGCCTCGGCACCGCCCGAACGCGCCCCGTCCGCCCCCACCTGGCCGCGATCGGCCCCCCGCTGCTCGGCGACGCGCGCTACGGCGACGCCGATGCCAACGCGCGCGCGCGCGCCAGCTGGGGCGTGCACCGCGCGATGCTGCACGCCGCCCGGCTGCGCTTCGCGTCCCCGGCGACCGGGCGCGAGGTCGACGTGACCGCGGCGGCCGAACCCGACTTCGCCAGGCTGTTCGCGCAGCGGTGAAGGCGGCCGACGGCGGCGGCCGCACCGCCGCCCGCCGTGCGCCCGGCAGCGGGATACGATGCGGGGTGCCGGCATGAGCCCCGAACCCGACCCGACCGCCCCGCACCTGTCTCCGGCGAGCTGGGGCGAGCTGATCGACAGCCTCGACGCGGCGACGATCTTCGTGGTCGTCGGCGGCTGGCTCGGCGCCGACGCGCGCGCGAGCGTGTCGGTCGAGGACATCTGGCAGGAGACGCTGTGGATGGCGTGGCGCGACCGCCACCAGCACGAGTGGAGCGGCGTCAGCCGCTACCGGTCGTGGCTGCTCGGCATCGCGCGGCACCGCGTGCTCGACACGCTGCGCGCGCTCGGCCGCCACAAGCGCGGCGGTCCGGCGGCGACGGCGCGATTCTCGGACCTCGGCGGCCCGGACACCGTCGGCGGCATGCTGCCCGCGAGGTCGACGACGCCGAGCCGGCTGGCGTCGCACGTCGAGCGCGCGCGCACGCTCGAACGCGCGCTGCAGTCGCTCGATCCGGAGCTGCGCGACGTCGTGCGCCTGCGCCTGTTCGAGGAGGTGCCGATGACCGAGGTCGCGGAACGGCTGAGCCTGCCGCTGTCGACGGCGAAACACCGCCTGATGCGCGGCCTGCAGGCCTACCGCCGCGAGCTGGAGCGGCGCGGGGGCCCCGGCGCGTCGATCGGCCCGTCATGAGCCAGCGCTCCGACAGCGACCTGCCGTTCGCGGAGCTGCTCGACGAGCTGCTCGACCGCGTGCTCGACGGCGACCAGCCGGACCGCGAGGAGCTGGCCGCCCGCCATCCCGCCGCCGCCGGGCGCATCGACGAGGCGCTCGCGCTCGCGTCGAGCCTCGCCGGCCGCAAGGTCACGCATCGGCCGACGCTCGCGGGCTACGAGATCGTGCGCGAACTCGGCCGGGGCGGCATGGGCACCGTCTACCTCGCGCGGCAGACCGCGCTGCAGCGCGAGGTCGCGCTCAAGGTCCTGCCGCACTCGTTCGGCCTGTCCGAGGCGAGCCGGCGGCGCTTCCTCGAGGAGGCGCGCGCGCTGGCGCGCATCGAGCACGAGCACATCGTCGACATCCACCGCATCGTCGACGACGGCGAGCTGCTCGCGTTCGAGATGGAGTACGTCGCCGGACCGAGCCTGCACGCCGTGCTGCAGGCGCTGCGCGAGCACCGCGCGCGCACCGGCACGGCGCCGACGCTGGCCCAGGTCGCCGAGGTCGTCGGGGTGGCGCCCGAGCGGCTCGAGGGCCGCAGCCTGACCGGGTTCTTCGTGCGCACCGCGCTCAAGGTCGCGCGCGCGCTCGCCGCCGTGCACCGCGCCGGCTTCGTGCACCGCGACGTCAAGCCGGCGAACGTGCTGCTCCGGTCCAACGGCGACCCCGTCGTCGTCGACTTCGGCCTCGTGCGGCTGCACGGCCTCGAGGTCTCGCAGCCGGGGCGCTTCGCCGGCACGCCGGTCTATTCGTCGCCCGAGCAGCTGCGCGGGGAGGTCGCCGTCGGCCCCGCGAGCGACGTCTACAGCCTCGGCGTCACCCTCTACGAGTGCCTGACGCTGTCGACGCCGTTCGCCGGGCGCACGACGACCGACCTGCTGCAGCGCATCGAGCTCGGCCGGTTCCGGCCGCTGCGCCGCCTCGCGCCGGACGCCCCGCGCGACCTCGAGACGATCGTCGCGCACGCGATGGAGGTCGACCCGCAGAAGCGCTACGCGGACGGGGGCGCGCTGGCCGACGACCTGCAGCGCCTGCTCGAGCTGCACCCGATCCGCGCGCGGCCCGCCGGCCCCGCGCGGCGGCTCTGGAAGCTCGCGCGCCGCAACCGCCGGCTGCTGCTCGCCGCCGCGTTGCTGGCCGGTCTCGGCTGCGCGTGGCACGCGGGTCTGTTCGAGCGCGAACGCGCGGCCACCCTCGAGGCCGCCCCGGACGAGGTGCAGCGCGAGATGGAACGGCTCGACGCGCGCATCCTCGAGGCCAGGGACCTGGAGGCTGGACACAGCGACGCTGGACACCGCGACGCTGGACACCGCGACGCTGGACACCGCGACGCTGGGGATCCCCACCGGGGGCAGCCACGGCGCGGCAAGTGACGTCCGTGGCCGCCGTCCGGGTCTGGATTCTCGCGGTCGGCCTGGGAAGCTTCGCTGCCGGCATGGTCGTCGGCTCCGTCGTTCCCGAGATGCTCGCCGCCGACCGCGAGCCGGACGTCGTCGCCCGCAACGCGCGCCGCATCGCCGAGCGCTACGAGCTGACCGCCGAGCAGGAGCGACAGCTCCTGCTCGTGCTGCAGGAAGACCGCCGCCTCGAGCTCGAGATCCTCGAGAGCGCGGAATGGGACCAGCTGCCCCCGGAGCTGCGCAGCCGCTGGCTCGCGGCGCAGCGACGGACCGAACAGCGCATCCGGTTCGTGCTCGACGAGCGGCAGCGCACGCTCTACGACCGCGACAGCCGGCCCAGCGCCGGCGCCGCGGACCCGAGGTGAAACATGGTGAGGAGCATCGGCATCGACCCGGGTGAGCGGGTCCTCAAGGTCGTCGAACTCGACGGCAGTTATCGCAAGACGCGGCTCGTGCGCGCGACGACCACGCCCGTCGGCGCGGTGGTCGACGACCCGATGCGTCCCGACCTCGTCGCCGAGGCCGCGCGCGCGGCCCTCGACGAGGGCATGCGGGGGGAGGTCACGCTCGGGCACCCGTGCCGCGAGGCGGTGCTGCGCAGCCTCGAGCTGCCGTTCAAGGGCTCGGACGCGATCAAGAAGGTCGTCAAGTCCGAGATCGAGGGCGAGATCTACACGCACACGGTCGACGACATGATCGTCGACTTCCACGAGATCGGGCCCGGCTCGGCCGGCGGTACGCGCATCCTCGTCGCGTCGGTGCCCAAGGTCGGTCTGCGCAACCAGCTGACCTCGCTCGCCGCGCACGACATCGAACCGGAGGTCGTCGACCTCGACACGATGGCGCTGTGGCGTGCGGCGCACCACGCGGGCGCGTTCGCGCCCGACGACCAGGCCGATGACGACGCCCCGGGCGACGCGGAGCCGGCCGACCAGGGCCCGCCGGTGCACGCCGTCGTCGATCTCGGCGCGCGCAGCGTGCGCGTGATCCTCGTCGAGAACGAGCAGCTGCTCGAGATGCGCGCGCTGCGGCTCGGCGACGCCGTCGTCGTCGACCACGTCGCGCGGCAGTTCGGTCTGACCGCCGAGCAGGCGACGGTCGCGGTCGAGGAGTGCCTGCGCTCGGGCGACGACGCCGAGGTCGAGGCGGTCGCGCTGCCGAGCGAGGGCGCCGACGCGGGCGAGGCGCCCGTCGCCGAGGCGGCCCCGGGTCTCGACGTGCCGGCGGTCGTGCAGGAGCCGGAGACACGCTCGGTCGTCGTCGGTCACGCCGAGGTCGAGGCGGCGCACACGAAGTACCTGCAGCGGCTCGCGCGCGAGCTGACCCGGTTCCTGACCGCGTCGGGCCTCGCGTCGCGCATCCGGCGCGCGTGGATCACCGGCGGCGCGAGCCGCGGGCCGGGCGTCTCCGAGATGCTGGCGGCGGTGTTCGGCGTCGAGCCGCGCGAACTCGACGTGCTCGGCGCGGTCCAGCACGACCTCGACCCCGACGAGGCCGAGCGCCTCGGGCCCCAGCTCGCCACCGCGATCGGCCTCGCGCTCGGCCGCCTGGGCGGGCCCGAGGGCTTCCAGCTGCGCCAGGAGGACCTCGCGCTGATGCGGGGCTTCGAGCGCGTCAAGTTCCCGCTCGCGATCGCGTGCATGGTGTCGCTGCTGGCCCTGTTCGTCTACGCGAACCGGCAGTCGATGGAGCTCAAGCACCTCGAGCTCGAGCTCGGCCAGCGCTACTACGACCCCGAGAACCCGAAGGCGGTGATCTTCCACGGGCTCCTCAACCCGATCTTCGCGAGCCGTTGGTTCGAGGACGACCGCTACTTCCGGCTCGAGAGCCGGAGTGGCCGCGGCGACTACACCTTCAAGGACCTCGTCGAGGACGTCACGAAGGAGCCCGTCTACGAGCGCATCAAGATCGTCCGCGACCGGCTCAAGGCGGTCGCCGACCAGAAGCAGAAGGAGTCCGGCGTCTACGAGGACGTCAGCCTCGAGTCGGGGCTCGCCGTCCTGGTGCGGTGGTCCGAGATCATGAAGGGGGTCGCGCCCGAGCTCGGCCGCTACCTGGTGCCGCGCATCGACCTCAACATGAAGGGGCCGAGCCGTCGGCTCGAGTTCACGATCGCCTTCCGCGGCGACGACTTCCGCTCCCGCATGGCGGCGCTCAAGCGCGCGGTCGAGGCCGACTACGCGCGCCCCGACTCGCCGTTCGAGCCGCCGAAGAAGGCCGGCGACGACATCAAGGAGGACCTGTTCAGCGACAGCGACGAGCGCGGGGTCAGCGGCGCCTACTTCCGCGTGACGATCGCGATCAAGGAATCGTTCGATCCGTTCGGGCCGAGCTCCCGCGTGGGCGTGGCGTCCCCCGCCCGGCCGGTCGGGGACGCGCTCGCCGCGGCGAACCCGCAGGAGGCCGGCCGATGAACTTCTTCCGCACCATGGACCTCTACAAGGGCATCGTGCTGGTGTCGCTCCTGCTGCTGCCGATGGGCGGGCTGTGGGTGCAGAGCATCAACGCCGACATCGAGGCCTGCGACCGCGCCATCCGCGAGGCGACGCGCCGCGGCGGGCTGATGGAGCAGATCGGCAGCCTGCAGCGCCAGATCGAGATCGTCGCGGCCAACCGCCGCACCACGTCCGACGCGATCAACGAGCCCCGCACCTACTTCGAGGGCCAGATCATGGCCGCGAGTCCGGGGCTGGCGACCAACGACTTCTCGCCGCGCGCGCCGCAGGAGGAGACCGCGGTGCTGCGCGGCACGCGCACCCGCGCCGTCGACTACGTCGTCGACGTCTCCTGGCGCAAGGACCTGAAGGTCAAGATGGACTTCGTCTACGCGG
>CALKYL010000027.1 GCA_938003515.1 uncultured bacterium | reverse complement strand
AGCGCGGTGAAGCGCGGCGCCGGGGCGATCGCGGCGCCGCCGCCTCCCGCGAGGCCGTTGTGGGTCGCGTGGCTGCCGGTCGCCGTCGCGGCGGCGGTGCTCCTGCTCGAGTTCCTGGCGGTGAACGCCGAGCCGGTGCGGCGCAGTGACGAGGCGGTCAACTGGGCGGCGAAGGCCAAGGTGCTGTTCGGCGCCCCGGGATTCGCGATCAAGGACGGCCTCGACTTCTTCGTCCAGCACCCGGACTACCCGCTCTTCAACCCGCTCGTGCAGGCGTTCTCGTTCGCCGCCAACGGCCGCATCCTGCACTTCGAGAACCGGCTGCCCGTGCAGTGCTTCGGGATCGCCCTCCTGCTGCTGCTCTCGGCGTCGCTGACGCGGCGCGCGCACCCGATGATGGCCGCGCTGTGCCTGCTCGCGTTTGCCGGAACCTCGTTCGCGAGCATGGCGTCGACCGCCTACGCCGACGTCATGCTCGCCTGCTCGGCGTTCGCGGTCGCCGAAGCGCTGCTGCGCGGGCTCGAGACCGGCGAACGCGGCTTCTGGCGGGTGGCGTGCATCGCGCTGGCCGCGGCGATCTCGTGCAAGAACGAAGGCGCGCTGCTGGCGATCGTGCTCGCGGTGCCGTTCGCCGCGCGCTGGGTGATGCGCCACGGGCGCGGCGCGCTGCGCAGCGTGCCGTGGCGAGAGGCGCCGTGGCTCCTCGTGCCCCTCGGCGCGCTCGCGCTGCACCGCGGCTTCAACAGCCACTTCGGCATCCGGAACGACCTGTTCGATCCGTCGATCGCCCAGGGCCGCGGCCTCTTCGGCCGCGTGCTCGACCAGCTCGGCACCTACGGCCCCGACGTCCTCGGGTACTACGGCCGCATGCTGGTCGACCCGCCGATGCACCGGCTCTTGCCGCTGCTGTTCGTGCTCGCGGCACCGGCCGCGCTCCTGCTGCGCCGGCGCGCGTGGCTCGGCGGCGCCGGGGGGCTGGCGTTCGTCGCGTTCGCGGGCGCAACGCTCGGTTACATGCTGGTCTTCGTCGGTACGATCTACGACCTGACCTGGCACCTCGACGTCGCCGCCGACCGCACGGTGCAGCACGTGCTCCCGATCGCCGCGCTCGGCCTCGCGGTCACCGCATGGCCGCGCGACGACGCCGTGCTCAGCTGACCGCCGGCTCGCCCCGCCTGGCGTCGATGCGGAGCTCGCCGTCGACCAGGTCGACGGCGACCGCGCTGCCGTCGTCGATGTCGCCGGCGATCAGCTTGCGGCCGATGCGCGTCTCGAGCTCGCGCTGGAGGAAGCGCTTGAGCGGGCGCGCGCCGTAGACGGGGTCGTAGCCCTGCTCTCCGAGGAACTGCTTCGCGGCGTCGCTGACCTCGATCGCGATGCGCCGGTCGGCCAGTCGCTCGCGCAGCCCGACCAGCAAGAGGTCGACGATGCGTCGGATCTCGGCGGCCTGCAGCGGCTTGAAGAGCACGGTGTCGTCGATGCGGTTGAGCAGCTCCGGGCGGAAGTGCCGGCGCAGCTCGGCCATCACCTGATCGCGTGCCGACTCCGTGATCGCGCCGTCGGCGGTGATGCCCTCGAGCAGCACGGGCGCGCCGATGTTCGACGTCATGATCACGACGGTGTTCTTGAAGTCGACGGTGCGACCCTGGCTGTCGGTGACGCGGCCGTCGTCGAGGATCTGCAGCAGCACGTGGAACACGTCGGGGTGCGCCTTCTCGATCTCGTCGAACAGCACGACCGAGTACGGCTTGCGGCGCACGGCCTCGGTCAGCTGCCCGCCTTCGTCGTAGCCGACGTAGCCGGGCGGCGCGCCGATGAGCCGCGACACGGCGTGGCGCTCCATGTACTCCGACATGTCGATGCGCACGAGGTTGTCCTCGCTGTCGAACAGCGCCGCGGCGAGCGTCTTGGCGAGCTCGGTCTTGCCGACGCCGGTCGGGCCGAGGAACAGGAAGCTGCCGATCGGACGGCGCGGGTCCTTGATGCCCGAGCGCGCGCGGATCACCGCGTCGGCGACCGCCTGCACGGCCTCGTCCTGGCCGACGACGCGCTCGTGCAGGATCTGATCGAGCTTGAGCAGCTTCTCGCGCTCGCCCTCGATCAGCCGCGTGACCGGGATGCCGGTCCAGCGCGCGACGATCTGCGCGATCTCGTCGCCGGTGACCTCCTCGCGCAGCAGGCGCTCGCCGGCGCCGTCGGCGGCGCTGGTGCGGGCCTCCTCGGCGGCGAGTTCCTTCTCGGCGGCGGGGATCGCGCCGTACTTGAGCTCCGCGGCCTTGTCCATGTCGTAGCGACGCTCGGCCTCGGCCTGCTGCTGGCGCAGGGTCTCCAGCCGCTCGCGCAGCTCGCGAACGCGCCCGATGGCCTGCTTCTCGCTCTCGTACTGCGCGCGCATCGCGTCGGCCTTGGTGCGCAGCTCCTGGATGTCCTTCTTGAGCTCCGCGAGCCGCGCCTTGCTGGCGGCGTCCTTCTCCTTGGCGAGCGCCGTCTCCTCGATCTCGAATTGCATCAGCCGACGGCTGACGGCGTCGAGCTCGGTCGGCAGCGAGTCGATCTCGGTGCGGATCATCGCGCACGCTTCGTCGACGAGGTCGATCGCCTTGTCCGGCAGGAAGCGGTCCGTGATGTAGCGGTTGGACAGCGTCGCGGCGTTGACGAGCGCCGCGTCCTGGATCTTGACGCCGTGGTGGACCTCGAAGCGCTCCTTGAGTCCGCGCAGGATCGACACCGTGTCCTCGACGCTCGGCTGGTCCACGAGCACCGGCTGGAAGCGGCGCTCGAGCGCGGCGTCCTTCTCGATGTGCTGTCGGTACTCGTCCAGCGTGGTCGCGCCGATGCAGTGCAGCTCGCCGCGCGCGAGCATCGGCTTCAGCATGTTGCCGGCGTCCATCGCCCCCTCGGCCTTGCCGGCGCCGACGATCGTGTGCAGTTCGTCGATGAAGAGCAGGATGCGACCCTCGCTGCTCTTGATCTCGTTGAGCACCGCCTTGAGGCGCTCCTCGAACTCGCCGCGGTACTTCGCGCCGGCGACCAGGCTGCCCATGTCGAGCGCGAACACGGTCTTGTCCTTGAGCCCCTCGGGCACGTCGCCGCGCACGATGCGCTGCGCGAGGCCCTCGGCGATCGCCGTCTTGCCGACGCCCGGCTCGCCGATCAGCACCGGGTTGTTCTTGGTCTTGCGCGACAGGATGCGGATCACGCGCCGGATCTCCTCGTCGCGGCCGATGATCGGGTCGATCTTGCCCTGCTTGACCATCTGCACGAGGTCGCGCCCGTAGCGTTCGAGCGCCTCGTAGGTCGCCTCCGGGTTGGCGCTCTGAACGCGCTGGTTGCCGCGCACCTCCTTGAGCGCGTTGAGGAAGCGGCCCTCGTCGACCGCGAACGCGCGGAAGACCTCGCGCAGGCCGCCCTTCGCCGCCGCGAGGATCGCGAGGAACAGGTGCTCGACCGAGACGTACTCGTCGCGCATCTTCGCCGCCTGCTTCTCGGCGGCGGTGAGCGCGCCGGCGGCCTCCTGCGTCAGGTAGACCTTGTCGGCCGAGAAGCCCGGACCCGACACCTTCGGCACCTTGCGAAGCTCGGCCTCGACGGCGCCCGAGAGCGCGTCGACCGGCACCTTGCAGCGCTCGAGCAGGCGCGCCACGAGGCCGTCGCGCGGCTCGACCAGCGCGACCAGCAGGTGCGGCAGGTCGATCTGCTGGTGGCCGAAGGCGACGGCCTTGGTCTGGGCGAGCTGCAGGGCTTCCTGCGACTTCTGGGTGAGCTTCTCGGGGTTCATGGGCGTGCTCCTGGTTGCGGGCGATCGGGTCGGCACCGCGCCAGGAGCGAAGGTCGTGCCAGGGGCAATACCTATCGTAAACAAATGTGATACATTGGCTTACCGATTCTCGTCCATCCTCGGATCCGAGCCCGAGACTGCCATTTCAGCAGCCTTTGCGAGAACCCTGCCGTTCTGGCGGCCCGCCGGTCAGCCGGCTTCGCCGCCAGCCGCGCGGTATCGCTGCGTCGACGGCGCGACCCCGAAGTCGGCCGGCACCGCAAGACCCCGGCGCCGGCAGACGGCGGCGACCATCGCGAGGTGGTGCACCGTGTGGCTGACCACGAACTGCAGCTCGCGTCCCACGCTCGACGCCTGCCACGCGACCTCGCCCTCGGTGCTGCAGGCGGCCCGCACGCGCAGGGTCCGGGGCACGGGGGCGCTCGCGAGCCGGTCGCGCAGCACGCCGGCGAGCGCGCGACC
>CALKYL010000026.1 GCA_938003515.1 uncultured bacterium | reverse complement strand
GCTGTCGTGCCCGGTTCGAGGCGCGCGTCGGCCTCTTCGTAGCCGTCGACCAGCACTTGCAGCCTGCGGCCGACGTGACGGTCGTGGAAGCCGCGCATGACGGCGCGCTGCCGCTCCATCAGTTCGGCGGCGCGGGCCTCGGCGACCTCCTGCGGCACCTGGTCGGGCAGGTCGTGCGCCGGCGTGTCCTCTTCGCGCGAATACGGGAAGACGCCGAGGCGCTCGAACCGGTAGCCGTCGACGAGCTGCACCAGCTGCTGGAAGTCCTCCTCGGTCTCGCCGGGGAAGCCGGTGATCAGCGTGCTGCGCACCGCGATGCCCGGCACCTCCTCACGGAGACGGTCGAGGATGGCGCGCACCTGCTCGGACCGCACGCCGCGCTTCATCGCGCGCAGCATGCGCGAGCTGATGTGCTGGATGGGGATGTCGAGGTACTTGACCGCCTTCGGGTGCTCGCGGAGGAACGTCGTCAGCTCCGGCAGCACCGTGTGCGGGTAGGCGTACATCAGCCGGATCCACTCGATGCCGGCGACGTCGCCGAGCCGCTCGAGCAGCACGTGGATCAGGCGCTTCTTCTCGCTGTCGAGCCCGTAGGCGGTGCTGTCCTCGGCGACGACGACGAGCTCCTTGACGCCGGCGGCGGCGAGGCCCTCGGCCTCTTCGACGAGCACGTCGAGCGGCTTGCTGCGGTTGCGTCCGCGCATCTGCGGGATCGCGCAGAACGTGCACGTGTGGTCGCAGCCCTCGGAGATGCGCAGGTAGGCGAAGCTCGTCGGCGTCAGGAGGCAGCGCTTCGTGTCGCTGCGCGGCCCCTTGGGACGGCCGCCGTCGACGGTCGCGACCCAGCGCCGGTCGGAGCCGTTGACGATGCGCCGCACCACCGCCGGCACGTTGGAGTAGTCCGACAGCCCGAAGACCGCGTCGAGCTCGGGGATCTGCTCCCGGAGCTGGTCGCCGTAGCGCTGCGCGAGGCAGCCGACCGCGATGACGCCCTTCAGGCCGCCGTCTTCCTTCAGGCTCGCGACCGACAGGATCGTGTCGATCGACTCCTGCTTCGCGGTCTCGATGAAGCCGCACGTGTTGACGACGACCACGTCGGCGTCCTCCGGCTCCGACACGACCTGGAGCCCCTCCTCGACGACGTGGCCGAGCAGCACCTCGGAGTCGACGAGGTTGCGGGCGCAGCCCAGGCTGACGAGGGAGACGCGGATCGCTTCGTTCAAGACGCTCGGGGAACTGGGGCGCTCGGGGAGCTGGGGTGGCCCGGCCCCGACGGGCCGGGCGGCGCGGCCTCAGGCGGGCTTCTGCTGCACGACCCAGACCTTGATCGTGGCCTCGACGGACGTGTGCAGGTGCACGGCGACGTCGTACACGCCGATCTCCTTGAGCGGCTGCTCGAGGCGGATCTGCTTGTCGTCGACCGGGATGTCCTTCTCGCGCAGGCTCGCCGCGATCTGCGCCGCGGTGACGGACCCGAACAGGTGGCCGTCCTCGTTCGCCTTGCCCTCGATCGTGACCGACGCCTCTGCGAGACGGGTCGCGAGGTCCTTGAGGCTCGCGATGCGCTGCTGCTCCTCGACGAGCGCAAGCGCGCGGGCGCGCTCGATGTCGGCGAGGTTGCTCTTGGTGACGAGCACGGCGAGGCCGCGCGGCAACAGGTAGTTGCGGGCGTAGCCGGGCTTGACGTCCACGACGTCGCCGGTGCGGCCGAGGTGCTCGATGTTCTGCTTCAGGAGGAGCTCCACGTCACATCCTCCCGACGAAGGGCAGGAGCCCGACGATGCGCGCGCGCTTGATCGCGGTGGCGAGCTTGCGCTGGTTCTGGCCCGAGAACCCGGTGCGCTTGCGCGACTGGATGCGGCCGTTCGCCGACAAGAACTTCGCCAGGTAGCCGACGTTCTTGTAGTCCAACGGCTCTTCGGGTTCGACGATCCGGCGCCGCGCGCCGAAGCGGCCGAAGCGGGTGCGGCGCGGCGGCGGGCCGCCGGCGTCGGTCGACGAGCTGCCCGTCGCAGGCCGGCTCGAGGACGTGCTGGTCGAAGGCGTATGGCTGCTGCTCATGACTCGTTCTCCTCGTCGTCGGCGCCGCTGTCACCGTCCGCGTCGTCGCCGTCCGCGTCGTCGCTACTGTCGTCGTCTCCGTCGGACGAGGCCTCACCCTCGTCCGGCGCGTCGTCGCCGCCGTCGCGACGGGCGCGCGGCTCCTCGGGCTCGGGCGCCGAGTCGTCGACCGGGATCGCGTCGACGTCGAAGTCGGCCTCGGGCTCGTAGGCGTCCTGCGGCACCTCCTCGCACTCGGTGATGAGGTAGCGCATCATCGGCTCGCTGAACTCGAGCTCGCGCCGCAGCGCGGGGATGTGCTGCGTGTCGGTCGAGAAGTAGAGCAGCAGGTAGGTGGCGCGGTTCTGCCCGTTGATCGGGTAGGCCAGCCGGCGCTCGTCCCAGCGCCGGTTGCTGAGCACCTTCGCGCCGTGCTTCGTGAACATGCCGGCGACCGCTTCCTTCAGCGGCTCCCAGCCCTTGCGGACCTCCCGGTTGTCCAGGAGGCACATGCATTCATAGGTTCGGTTGCGTTGCAAACTTCGTTCTCCCGGGCGGCAGGACGCCGCGTCAGGCGTTGTAGGTTCCCATCAGGGACTGCAGGTCGTCGCCGTCGAGCCACGCTTGGGCGCAGTCGGCGGCGCGGACCAGGACACGACCGAGAACCTCACGTTCCTCCGGGAGGAAAGGAGCCAGGACGAAGTCCGGCCAGTCGGCCGGACGCAGCCCTTCGGACCTGCGGCCGTCGTCCGGCGCAGGCTGCCCGATACCGAGACGGAGACGGGGAAACGCGTCGGACTGCAGCATCTGCTGCAGCGACTTGAGGCCGTTGTGGCCCCCTGCGCTCCCCGACGGCCGGAGTCGCATCCGGCCCAGCGGTAGGTTCAGGTCATCGACGATCACAAAGAGCGAGTCCGGCTGGCGTCGCGCGTGCCGCAAGAGCGGCGCGGCGACCTCGCCGGTCAGGTTGACGTAGGTCTGCGGTTTGACGAGCAGGAACGTTCGCGCCCTGCGGCGTCCTTCCGCGACCTGCGCCTTCACCTTGCCCGAGAACCGGCGCGAACCGTCGTCCGCGTGGCGCTCCAGCCGGGTGAAGCCGACCCCCAGCCGTTCCGCCAGGAGGTCGAGCACCATGAAGCCGACGTTGTGTCGGGTGGATTCGTACTCGGGGCCGGGGTTGCCGACCCCCAACACGATCCGGTGCCAACCCATGAGGATCCTGCCGAGCCGGATGGAGGGCCGAGGAGACTACCCAGCGGAGCCGCCGCGGGCAAGACCCGCCGCGGCCCGGCCGGCTCACCGGCCCCGTCCGGTCACTTGTCCGCGTCCGGCTTGGCCTCGCCGCCCTCGGCCTCGCCGTCACCCTTGCCTTCGCCTTCCTCCTCACCGGCGTCCTCGCCTTCGGCCGGCGGGCCGAGGTCGACGACGACCGCGTGGGTGACGTGGCAGATCAAGAGGTCCGGGTCGACCGCGAGCTCGACGCCGTCCGGCAGCGGCAGGTCCTTGGCGCGCACCGCGTCGTCGATCTCGAGCTTGCTGATGTCGATCGTCAGCGCCTCCGGGATCTGCGTCGGCAGCGCCTTGATCGTCACGGCGAGGTGGTCCTTGGCCAGCGCGCCGCCCTTGCCCACGCCGACCGGGTAGCCGACGAGCTCGACCTCGACCTCGGCCTCGATCGGCTTGTTGAGGTCGATGCGCAGGAAGTCGGCGTGCAGCGGCCGGTCGGTGGTCGCCTTCCAGGAGATCTCCTGCAGGTAGGCGGCCTCGCTGGTGCCGGCGATGTCGAGCTCGAACACCTTGTGGTGCGCTTTGACGTGCTGCTCGAGCTCCCACTCGGAGATCTGGATCGAGACGGGCTCCTTGCCTTCGCCGTAGACGACGGCGGGCAACCAGCCTTCGGCGCGGATCTTCGCGACCTGGTTGCGTCCGAGCGCGCTGCGGCGCTCGGCCTTCATGCGGGCGACTTCCATCGGATTACCTCTTCTGGGTTGGTTCGATACGGAACGGCGGCCGTCAGCGCTCGCTCTCGAAGAGCTTGCTGACGCTCTCGCTGCGGTGGATGCGGTCGATCGCGCGCGCGAGCAGCTGCGCCATCGAGCAGACCTCGAGCCGCTGCAGCTTCTTGTCCGGCAGCGGGATCGTGTCGGCGAACAGGAGCTTCTCGACGTCGGCACCGTTGAGGCGGTCGACGGCGTTGCCGGCGAGCACGGCGTGCGTGGCGACCAGGAAGACCTTGCGCGCGCCCTTCTCCTTGACGATGCGCGCGGCGTCGACGATGGACCCGCCGGTCGAGACCATGTCGTCGACGAGCAGCACGTCGTGGCCGCGCACGTCGCCGATGATGTTCTCGATGACCGTCTTCTCGCCGCTGATGCGGCGCTTGTCGATGATCGCGAGGTCGCAGCCGAGGTCCTTGGCGTAGGCGCGCGCGAGCTTGGTGCCGCCGATGTCCGGCGAGACGACCATGACGTCCTGCGCGCCGAGCTGGCGCACGCGCTCGATCATCACCGGCCGCGCGTACAGGTGGTCTACCGGGATGTCGAAGAAGCCCTGGATCTGCGCGGCGTGCAGGTCGACCGCGACGACGCGGTCGTAGCCCGCGGTCACGAGCAGGTTGGCGACGAGCTTGGCGTTGATCGGCACGCGCCCCTCGTCCTTGCGGTCCTTGCGCGCGTAGCCGAAGTACGGGATCACCGCGGTGATCCGGTCGGCCGACGCGCGTCGCAGGCAGTCGGCGAACGAAAGCAGCTCGAACAGGTGCGCGTGGACCGGCGAGCTGGTCGGCTGCCCGTA
>CALKYL010000025.1 GCA_938003515.1 uncultured bacterium | reverse complement strand
GCTGACCGGCGGCGCGCGGGCCGCGCCGCGCCGGCTACCGGTGCACGCCCGGCGCCTCGGTGCCGGTCTTCGCGACCCAGTCGACGTAGCTGCCCGGGTAGGCCTGCGGCGGCTGGCCGTCCGTGCAGGGGCTGACGTCGAGCACGCGGTTGGCGAGGCCGCGCAGGAACGTGCGGTCGTGCGAGACGAACAGCATCGTGCCGTCGAAGCCCTTCAGCGTCTGGACCAGCATCTCCTTGGTCTCGAGGTCGAGGTGGTTGGTCGGCTCGTCGAGCACGAGGAAGTTCGGCGGGTCGAACAGCATCAGCGCGAGCACGAGCCGCGACTTCTCGCCGCCGCTCAGGATCGACACGCGCTTGTGGTGGTCGTCGCCGGTGAAGCCGAACGCGCCGAGCAGGTTGCGCTTCATGCCGACGGACTCGAGGTGGAAGCGCTTGTCGACCTGCTCGTAGAGCGTGAGGTCCGGATCGAGCAGGTCGAGCGACTGCTGCGCGAAGTAGCCCATCTTGACGCTGCCGAGCTTGACCGTGCCGGCGTCGGGCTCGAGGTGGCCGGCGACCATCTTGAGCAGGGTCGTCTTGCCCGAGCCGTTCTGGCCCATCACGCACCAGCGCTCGCCGCGCTGCACCTCGAAGTCGAGGCCGCGGTAGACGGTGCGGTCGCCGTAGCGCTTGTCGACGCCCTGCAGCTTGACGACGTCGTCGCCCGAGCGCGGCGGCGTGCGGAACTGGAACGGCACGACCTCGCGCTTCTTCGGCGGATCGAGCCGCTCGATCTTGTCGATCTTCTTCGCCTTGCTCTGCGCCTGCGCGGCCTTCGCGACGTGCGTGCCGAAGCGGTCGATGAAGCGCTGCATCTTGGCGATCATCGCCTGCTGGCGCTCGAACGCGGCCTCCTTCTGCGCCGCGCGCACCTGCTGCTCCTTCACCATGAAGTCGTAGTCGCCCGAATACGAGACGAACTGACCGTCGTCGACGTCGACGATGCGCGTGACGACGCGGTTCATGAAGTCGCGGTCGTGGCACGTCATCAGCAACGCCGCCTTGGTCTGCTTCAGGAACTGCTCGAGCCACAGGATCGACTCGATGTCGAGGTGGTTCGTCGGTTCGTCGAGCAGCAGCACGTCGAAGTTGCCGAGCAGCACCTTCGCCATGCCGACGCGCATCTTCCACCCGCCCGACAGCGCGCCGACGTCGCCGGCGATCCGTTCGTCGGTGAAGCCGAGGCCGTGCAGCACCTCCTTGGCGCGCGCCTCGAGCTCGTAGCCGCCGAGGTCCTGATACTCGGCCTGCACCTCGCCGTAGCGCGCGAGGATGCGGTCCATGTCGTCGGCCTTGTCGGGGTCCGACATGTCGTGCTGCAGCCGCTCGAGCTCGTGGTGCAGCTCGCCCGCGCGGCCGCTGCCGGCGATCGCCTCGTCGAGCACCGGCCGGCCGGCCATCTCGCCCATGTCCTGGCGGAAGTAGCCGATCGCGATGCGCTTCGGCAGGTTGACCTCGCCTTCGTCGGGCGGGTCCTCGCCGACGACCATGCGGAACACCGTCGACTTGCCGGCGCCGTTGGGCCCGGTCAGGCCGACCTTCTCGCCCGGGTCGAGCCGCAGCGACGCGTCGACGAACAGGACCTGGTGGCCGTGGCGCTTGGAGATGCCGCTCAGGGTGATCATCGGGGGCGAGCACGGTAGCGATCCGGACCGCGGTCCGGGCGGTCCGGGCAGCGGGTTTTGCACGCGGCGCCAGGCCGCCGCCGGCACACAGCGCCGCGGCCCGAACGCAAGCCGGCGCACGCGCTTGGGGGACCGGATCCGCCGGGCCGTGCGCGGCTCCCGCGGCCGCCTGCTGGATTCCATACGAATGTGTGGTATAGGGGCGCCATGGGCCGCACCCCGAAGGGCCAGACCCGCCGCCAGGTGCTCGCGTTCGTGCGCGAGCGGCTGCTCGCCGGCGAGCCGCCGACGGTGCGCGAGGTGCAGCAGCGGTTCGGCTTCCGCTCGGTCGGCACCGCGCGCGAGCACCTCGACGCGCTTGTCGCCGACGGCCTGCTCGAGAAGGCCGACGACCGGCGGCACCGCGCGGTGCGGCTGCCCGGTGCGCAGCGGCCGCGGCCGGCGCTCGTGCCGCTGCTCGGCCGCGTGCAGGCCGGCGCTCTGACCGAAGCGCTCGAGGATCCGGACGGCCACGTCCTCGTCGAGACCCGGACGGCCGCCACCGGCCGCGAGACCACCGCCCGCAAGGCCACCGCCCGCGAGACCACCGCCCAGCTGTTCGCGCTGCGCGTGCGCGGCGACAGCATGGCGCCGGAGATGTTCGACGGCGACGTGCTGATCGTGCGCCGCCAGCCGCGCGCCGAGCACGGCGACGTCGTCGTCGCGATGGTCGACGGCGACGCGACGGTCAAGCGGCTGTGGCTGTCGCGCCGGCGCGTCGAGCTGCGCGCGACCAACCCGCGTTACGCGCCGATCGTGCCCGACGGCGAGCTCGTGCTGCTCGGCAAGGTGGTCGAGCTGCGCCGCGCCCTCGACGGCTCCCGCCTCGTGCACCCCGCCTCCTGAGGGGCGCGCCCCCCCACGCTCGTGCCCGCCACCGTTCCCGACACCCTCGACCTGCACCCGTGCCCCGAACACCCGAACCCGGACCTCCCGGACCCCGACCTCCCGGACCCGGACCGGCCGCGCTCGACCCGCGCCTGTTCCGCGCCAGCGCGCTCGTCGCCGCGGCGCGCACCCGCGACGCCGACGCGGACGCGGCGTGGCCGCCGCCGGGCCGGCTCGTCG
>CALKYL010000024.1 GCA_938003515.1 uncultured bacterium | reverse complement strand
GGCCGCCTGCCGCCGGCGCAGCGCCTGGGTGAAGAGCCGGTGCCGCACGGTTAGCGCCGCGAGGCCGAAGAAGGCGAGCTGCAGGCCGCGCCGCAACACGTCCGGTTCGCCCGGCATGGCCCAGGCCACGGCGACCCCGCCGACGACCGCCGCGATCGTCATCGCGATCGCCGCGCGGCCGAAGCGCCGCAGCGCCGGCCGGACCGGACCGGGCCACAGCTCCTGGCAGACCTGCAGGATGTGCCGAGGCGCGTGCCAGACGCAGAAGTAGAGGCCGAACGACAACAGCGGCGGCAGCCACCAGCCCGCCGCCGCGATCGCGAGCAGCTCGCCGACGGGGCCGTAGGGCCCCCGGCGCCGCGCGAGCAGCAAGCCGGCCAGCGCGGCCCCCCAGCCGGCGAGCAGCCCAGGCTGCGTCGTCTCCAGGCCGCGCTCCCATGCGGACGCCTCGCCGCCGGTCAACAGCGCGAACAGCGCGGCGGTCGCCTCGGGATGCGCGACGCACGGCATCAGGATCGGCGTGCTGCCGTGTGCGAGGACCCCGATCGCGTCGCGCGCGTCCCCGCTGCCGAAGTGGTGCAGGGACAGCGCGAGGAACGCGAACAGGCTGGGCACCGGCCAAAGCCACCACGCGCCCGCCACCAGGGCCGCGACGCCGGTGTAGAGCGCGAGGAAGGCCGGCAGCCACAGGCGTCCGAAGCTCGGGCGCAGCACCGGCTCTGCCCGCAGGTGGTCGACCGCGCCGTGCGGCAGTCCGGTGACGACGACGGCCGCGGCGAGCAGCAGGGCCTGCGCGCCGACGTCGAGCGCGGCGGCGCGGCCCGCGAGCAGGACCGCGACGGCGGTGACGAGCAGCGCCACGCGGCGGTGCAGGCTGTGCGCCGCTGCGCTCACGCCGAACGCGCCCAGAGCCGCAGCGAACGCACCGCTTCCCCGAGCATCGGCAGCTTCGGCAGCGCCATCGCGACCGCCGCGGCGTCGAACAGGCTGCCGCGGTCCGAGAGGAAGCGCACGAGCGACGCGGGCGGGACCTTCTCGAACATGCGCAGGAACAAGGCCGGCATCTGCCGTGGCCGACGCCGCAGGAACGCGAGGAACATGCGGTCCATCGCGAGCGCGCGGCGCGGGCGCGGCGCGCGCCACGCCGGGGCGCGGCCGGCGGCGAGGTCTTCGGCGATCGCCGCCGACCAGCGCTGCACGGCCTCGAACGAGTAGCCGGTGCTCGGCTTGACGAAGCCGCCCGCGATCCCGATCGGGACCACGCGCGCGCCGGGCCGGGGGGCGGGCACGCGGCGCGTCGTCATCGGCACGGCGCCGCGCTCGGTGTGCAGGATCCGATAGCCGCCGCGGCCGAGCGGCCCGTCGAGGTGCTCGCGCAGCACCCGCTCGTGCTCGGCGTCGGGCACCGGCGACGGCGCGAACGCCGTCGCCTCGACCAGCGCCTCGCGCGGAGAGAAGGGCAGCACGTAGACGAAGCGCACGTCACCGGCGCCCTCGTGGAACTCCATCAGATCGACCGTGGCCGGGTCGAACACCGGCCTCTCGGAGTGCACGCGCCAGCCCAGGAAGTCCTGGACCCAGGCGACTTCGCGCCGGTCGGCGGCGGCGCGCGCGACCCCGTTCGCGCCCGGTCGGCTGTCGAACACCAGACCCGCGCGCAGCACCGCGCCGTCTTCGAGTTCGACCTCGGCGTGCCCGCCGCGGTCGCGCACGGCGCGCACCGGGGTTGCCATGCGCAGTTCGGCGTTCGCCGCGGCGCGCAGCTGGCGCTCCACCTCCTGGTAGAGCCGGCCCGAGGGGATGCACGAATAGGGCTGCTCGGCGCACTCCTGCACGTGCGCGCGGCCGTCGGCGGCGACGCGCCACCGCGTCCACGTGCGCTCGATGCAGTCGACGAACGGATGCGTCGGCGGCGACCAGCTGCACCAGTGGCGGTCGTGGCGGTAGGCCTGCCGCGCCTCGAGGACCAGCAGGCGGCGGCCGCCGAGCCCGCGCCGCACCAGGTGGCACGCGAGGCTCGCGCCCGCGAGCCCCCCGCCGACGACGACGATGTCCGCGTCGTGCGTCGCGCCGAGGTTCGCCGCGCCGATCGCGCTCATGACGCACCCACCCCGGGCAGTCCGGAGAGCGCCGCGTGCAGGCGCGGGTCGTGGCCCGCGCCGGGCCACCAGCGCCAGTAGCGCGGCGACAGCGTCACGGCGGCGAGCGCGCGCGCGGTGTGCCCGAGCTTGGCGACGGGGCCGGTGTAGCAGCGGCCGCTCCAGTAGCCGGCACCGCGCCGGCGCACGACGGCGCCGATGCCTTCGTAGACGCGGCTCGCGACGGTGATCGCGCAGCGCGCCCGCCACGGCAGGTAGCGCAGCCCCCGGTCGGCGCTGCGGTAGAAACGCGCCGCGACGTCGAGCACGTCGTGCACCCGCGCCAGCGCGGCGTCCCGGGCACCGGGCGCATCGGCGACGATCGCCGCGGCGTCGACCTCGGGCGGCAGCGGCACGTAGGTCCGACCCCGACGCGCGTCCTCGAGCACGTCGCGCGCGACGTTCGTCAGCTGCATGCCGACGCCGAGGTCGATGGCGAAGGCGCGCGCGCGCAGGTCGTCGCAGCCGAGCACGTCGCACATCATCAGCCCGACGGTCGACGCGACGCCGTAGGCGTAGCGCAGCAGGGCGTCCATGTCCTCGATGCGCACGCGGCCGGTGTCGCGTTCGAGCGTGTCGAGCAGCGCTCGCACGACCGCCGGGTCGATGCCCCGCCGCCGCGCGAGCCCTGCGAACGCAGCCACGGGATCGTCCCCGCCGTGATCACCGTCGCCGACGTCGTCCGTGTCGAGGGCGGCGCTCGCGAGCCGGTCACGCAGCGCAGCGAGCGCGCGCCGCGCCTCGACCGGAGGGCGCTCGTCGACGAGGTCGTCGGCGTGCCGACAGAACGCATACAGCGTCGCGGCGTCCCGGGCGTGCGCGGCGCCGAGGAACGCGCTCGCCCAGTGGAAGCTGCGGCCGTGCCGCGCGAGCACGCGCCGCGCCGCGTCGTCCGCCACGGCGGTCGACGGCGATCGGACCGTCCGGGTGGCGAGCGCCTGGCCGGTCATCGCTCCTCGGCGCAGACGCCAGGGCGAGGCACGACGCGGTCGAGCACCCTGGCCGAGGACAGCACGCCCGGCACGCCGGCACCGGGATGCGTGCCGGCGCCGACCAGATACAGGTTGCTCAGCTCCTCCGAACGGTTGTGGAACCGGAACCACGCCGACTGGCGCAGGATCGGCTGGATCGAGAAGCCCGAGCCGTGCACCGACAGATAGCGGTCGCCGAAGTCGGCGGGCGTCATGTGGAAGCGCACGGCGAGCGATTCGCGCAGGCCCGGCAGCATCGTGCGCTCGAGCGCCTCGAGGATGCGGTCGCCGTAGGCGTCCGCCGTGCGCGTCCAGTCGATGCCGGACTGCAGGTTGGGCACCGGCGACAGCACGTAGAACGTGTCGCAGCCCGGCGGCGCCATGCTCGGATCCGTCGCGGTCGGCCGGTGCAGGTACAGGCTGAAGTCGTCGGCGAGCACCTTGTTGTGGAAGATGTCGCGCAGGAGCCCGTGGTAGCGCGGGCCCATCGAGATCGTGTGGTGCGCGACGTCCGGGTAGCGACGCGTCGTGCCGAAGTGCAGGACGAACAGTCCCATCGAGTAGCGCAGGCGGCCGAGCCGTCGGTCGGTCCATCGGCGCCTGCGCCCGGGCACCATCTCGCGGTAGAGGTGCGGCGCGTCGGCGTTGCTGACGACCACGTCAGCCGGCAGGCGCGTGCCGTCTTCGAGCAGAACGCCGGTCGCGCGTCGCCCCTCGGTCTCGATGCGGGTGACCGTCTCGCCGAGCCGGACGACGACGCCCTGCCGCTCCATCAGCGCGCCGAGCGCACGCACGAGCGCGCCGGTGCCGCCCATCGGGAAGTGCACGCCCCAGCGCCGCTCGAGGTAGTGGATCAACGAGTAGATCGACGTCGTGTCGAACGGATTGCCGCCGACCAGCAGCGGCTGGATGCTGAACGCCTGCCGCAGCAGCGGGTGTTTCAGGTGCCGCGCCACGAGCCCGTAGACCGAGCGATCGCTGCGCAACCGGATCAGCTGCGGCAGCAGCTTCAGCATCGTCGTGAAGCGGTCGAACGGGCGGTCGGCGAGGCCGGTGAAGCCGACGTCGAAGATGCGCTGCGACGCGCGCAGCAGCCCGAGGTAGCCGTCGCGGTCGCGCGGGTCGAAGCGCGCGATCTCGTCGAGCGTCTGCTCGACTGTGCCGCCGTAGTCGAAGGTGCGCCCGTCGTCGAAGCGGAACCGATACCAAGGCTCGACCGGCCGCAGGTCGACGTGGTCGGCCATGCGTTCGCCGAACAGCTCGAACAGCTCTTCGAGCAGGAACGGCGCGGTGACGACGGTCGGGCCGCCGTCGAAGACGAAGCCGTCGCGTTCGAACACCTGGGCGCGACCGCCGAGCATCGGGCAGCGGTCGACGAGCGTGACGTCGTAGCCGCGCGCGCAGAGCCGCAGCGCCGCGGCCATGCCGCCGAAGCCCGCGCCGACGACGACGGCGCGGTGGCCCGGACCTCCACCGTCGCGCCGCGGAGGCGGTCGGCGGTCGAGCGACGCGGTCGCGGTCATTCGGCGGCCTCGACGGGCGACAGCGAAGCAGGAACGGCCTCTTCCGGAGCGGGCAGCGCCGCGGTGAAGCGGGCTGCCTCTCGGTCGAGCACCGCGGCGCAGGCCGGGGGAAGCGTCGACCACGCGGCGCGCGACGCCGCGACGAGGGTGGCCGCCCGCTCGAGCGTGCGCTCGACCGCGCCGCTCGCGCGGATCACCCGCACCCACGGCAGTACGTCCGTCACGCGACGCTCGCGCGCGGAGAGCAGCGCGAGCAGCCGGTCGTGCTCCGGCTCGGGCGCGCGCTCGAGGTAGTCGTGCAGCGGCCAGGTCAGCTTGCCTTCGCGCAGATCGGCGCCAGCCTGGCCGCGCTGCTTGCGATCGAGCAGATCGAGCACGTCGTCCGCGAGCTGGTAGGCGGTGCCGAGCAGCAGGCCGCCTTCCCGGATCGCCGCGACCGCGGCCTCGTCGACGCCTGCGAGCACGGCCGCGCCCTCGATCGGCAGCGCCATCAGCGGTCCCGTCTTGTCGCGTGCGATCTGCTCGTAGCGAGCGAGATCCA
>CALKYL010000023.1 GCA_938003515.1 uncultured bacterium | reverse complement strand
CCGAGCCGTCGCGCACCCCGCAGCTGACGGGCGTCGACTTCGAGGCGATCGACGATCCGATCGCGCGCGAGACGATGCAGTTCTGCGCCGACCTGGTGGCCGCCGACCGCCGGCGCGTGCGGCGCGAGGTGGGCATCCCCTTCTTCGACTTCCGCCAGGCCGACGGCGAACGCGGTCCGTTCCTGACCAGCGAGCTCCGCCTGCAGGAGGACCACGAGCAGTGGTGCCAGCAGAACGGCACGCGGCTGCTGCAGCGGCCGCTGCGACAGCTGTTCAAGCGGCTGCCGGTCGTGCGCGAGCTGGAGGTCGCGTTCGAGGACTTCCGCTCCGACCACGTGCCGCTGACCGAACCGTATCGCCAGGCGCACGGCGACCGCCGCAAGCTCGGCCGCATGTCGGTGCGCGTGCACACGCGCGACCTCGGCGACCCGGTCGAGGTGGTCTACATGCACTCGGGCGTGCGCGTCGGCACCAGCCAGCAGCGCGGCAAGCTCTCGGTCGACTTCGACCTCGGCGAGTCGTTCCAGCTGTCGTTCCGCGCGCGCACCGACTACGCGACCGGCGACACCGGTCTGCGCGGCGACCTGATCTACCGGCCGTCGTCGCACATGAGCGTGCACCTCGCGGCCGGCGACGACATGGACTTCCTGTCGACGTCGTCGATCTACTCGCTGTTCGAGTCACCGATGGACGGCTCGCCCGGGCTCGTGCTCTACGCGGTGCACACGTTCTGAAGCCGGGGGCATCGACAACCCCTTGCGAGAGGCCTCTGATTCCCCGGTGCGATCGCCGCTCGTGCTCTGCGCCCTCGCGCTGACCGCCGCCTGCTCGCTGCAGCCGGCGCCGAGCTTCCCGCGCCCGGCGCTCGCCTCGACCGCGGCGACCGTGCCCTGTCCGCGGCTCGTCACCATGCAGCAGCACGGCGAGGGCCGCGCGTCGGGCACGCTCCTGGGCGAGGGCGAGGAGGTGCGCTTCGAGCTGCACCGGTGCCGGCGGGCCAGCGGCGCCTCGACTTCGCCGCCGCTCGTGCTGCTGGTGCCGATCCTCGCCGGCGGCCGGGAGCTGATGACGCTCGTCGCGCAGCGGTTCGTGGCCGAGGGCTTCGACGTCGCCTTCTGCGAACGCGCCGGCGCCGCGATGTCGCCACCTCAGCGCGCCGCCGACCTCGACGAGCTGTTCCGCCGCACGGTGCTGCACCAGCGCCTGCTGCTCGCGTGGCTGCGGGCCTCCGACACCCCGCCGCCGACGCTGCACGTCATGGGGCTGTCGATGGGCGGCATGATCTCGACGGTGCTGGCGGCGCTCGAGCCACGCCTCGGCGGCGTCGCGATCTGCCTCTCCGGCGCCGACCTCGCCGACCTCGTGCTGGTCAGCAGCGAGGGCCGCGTGCAGCGCTGGCTCGCCTGGCGCCGCGACACCGACGGCATCGGCGACGACGCGCTCGAGTGGGAGCTGCGCCAGTTCCTCGCGCACGAGCCGTTCCGGTTCGCCCCTGGGGTCCAGACCGACAAGGTGCTGTTCGTCAGCGCCGCGCTCGACACGGTCGTCCCGCGCCGGAACCAGAGCCTGTTGTGGGAGGCCCTCGGGCGGCCGGAGCGGCTCGACGTCCCGTTCGGCCATTACTCCGCCGCGCTCGCGATGGACCGTGTCATCGGCGCGGCCGCCGAGCACTTCCGCGCGCGCGAACGGTGACCGACGCGTAAGTCGACGGTCTCCGGAGCTTTGTGCGGCCCTTGCACGTCGAGGCCGGGCACCGTTTGATCTCCTGCCCCGAATTCCCCTCCGCTCCGACCCGAACCATGCTGCGCCTCCTGCCGACCGCCCCCCTGTTGTTCGCCTTGATCCTGCCCGCCCGGGGCGAGGCCCAGGACCCGAAGCCCGCGGCGCCGAAGTTCCAGGAGCCCGCGGAGGAAGCCGCGCAGGAGCCGCAGCCCGCCCGGCCGAAGGAGCCGACGCCCGAGGAGCGGCTCGAGGAGCTGCGCGCCGAGAAGGAGCGCCTCGAGCGCGAGATCCGTTACGCGCGCGAGCGGGCGCAGCGCGCCAAGCAGCTGCTGCAGGAGAAGCTCGGCGCGCGCGAGCAGAGCTTCCGGGCGATCGACGCCGGCACGGCGGTGGTGGCGCGGCCGACGCCGCAGCCGGCCCAGCCCGTGCAGCGCAAGTTCGCACGGATCGCCTCCGAGGAGGAGCGGCAAGCGCAGCCGGACGGCGCGATGGTCGTCGTCGAGGGGCGCGCGATCTCGCAGTCGTGGTTCGACCGGGTCATGGGCTACCTGAGCGAGTCCGGCGCCGCGATCGGCGACGAGAGCGTGCGGGCCCAGCGCGTCTTGTTCGACATGATGCGCATCGAGGGCGTGGCAGCGCAGTTCGAGGAGAACGACGCCGAGCTGCGACTGGCCGAGGCGCTCGCCGCGCTCGAGGCCGGCAAGTCGCTCGCCGACGTCGCCCGCGCGGAGGGTTCGGTCCTCGCCGCCGCCGAGGACGGCCGCGTCGAGGTCACGAGGAACTCGATGCACGGCCCCTACTTCGAGCACGTCGCGTTCACGACGCCGGTCGGCCAGACGGCGCGGCCGTTCCGCAACGCGTCGGGCTACGTGCTGCTGCACGTGGACGCCCTGGAAAAGGGCGATTCCCCGCAGCAGGACAAGGTCGTCTGCCACGTTGCGCAGTTCGACTACACCGAGGACGCGGAGGCCCTGCGCAAGGCGCAGTTCAAGGTCAACTCGGGTCAGGTCGACGTCGTCGTGCGCGACGAGCAGGTGCTCGAGATGCTGCCGGCGCTGTTCCGGGAGACGCGCGCGCAGCTCCTCGACCCGAAGCAGCTGCGCAACCAGCTGACCGAGCTCGAGGCGCAGCTGCAGAAGCTGCGCGCGACCGGCGAAGGCGAGTCGGACGCCGCCGAGGCGATCCAGACGCAGATCCAGAAGCTCGAGGCGGCGCTCGAGCGCGCCGGCAAGGCGGTCGAAGCGGAGGTCGATCCGGGCAAGCTCGATTCGGGCAAGCTCGATCCGGGCAGGCTCGATCCGGGCAGGGCCGAAGGCGGCCGGCGGGCGCCCGCCTCCGAGACGGAGGAGGTCGCACCGAAGAAGAAGGGCGGTGGCGGCTCGCGCTCGGGCGGGCGCTGACGCTCCGTGGGTGCGCTTCGCAGGAGCGGCGGCGTCGCCGCGTACTACTGGCAGGGCAAGATCGCCGACCCGCGCGACGAGGCCTTCGCCGCGGCGCTCGCCGAGCGCCGCTTCCGTTCGATCGAGAACGCCGCGAGCGAAGAGGTCTCGGTCGGCTGGGTCACTCCCGGTGACCCGACCGGCGACTCCTTCGCGCTCGAGGACCTCGACGGCGGCGTCGGCACGTGGCTGCGCTTCCGCGTCGACAAGAAGGCGATGCCGATGCGCTGGCTGCAGATCCACCGGGACGCCGCCGAGAAGGCGCGCGGCAAGCGGCTGTCGGCGCGCGAGCGCCGCGAGCTCAAGGACGACCTGATGGACCAGCTGCTGCCACGGGTGCTGCCGACGATCCAGCTGGTCGACGCGCTGCTGTTCCACGAGCGCCGCACGGTGCTCCTGTTCGCGACCGGGAAGGGCCAGCGCGAGGCGTTCGGCAAGCTGTTCTTCGAGACGTTCACGGTGCCGCTCGAGCCGGCGGACCCGCTGCGACGCGGCTTCGACGCCGGCCTCGGCGCCGAGGCCCGCCACGCGCTCGAGCGCGCCGAGCCGGTGCGCTGGCCCGACGCGCGAAGGCGCCCCGCGGCGGCCCCGGCCCCGGCGGCGGCGGAAGGAGCCGACGCGTGACGGCCGGCGAAGGCGCGGCCTCGCACGGCTTCCTCGGCGAGGAGTTCCTGACCTGGCTCTGGTTCCGGTGGGAGACCGACGGCGGCGAGTTCACGCTGTCCGGCGGCCGCGTCGTCGGCGTCGCGCTCGACGACTTCCTGACCTTCGCCGCGCCGACCGACGACGAGACCGAGCAGACGCTGCGGCGCGGCCTGCCGACGCGCACCGCCGAGGCGCGCGTGGCCCTGCGTCAGGGCCGCCGGCTGCGCAAGGCGCGGATGCTCGTCGCCAAAGGAGAGCGCCAGTGGTCGACCACGCTCGACGCGCCGACGATGACTCTGTCCGGCGTGCGCCTGCCCGCCGACGCCGAGGACTGCGAGTCCGACGCCGACCGCACCGCCGACCGCGCCGCCAACTGGCTCGCGCTGCACGAGCTCGTGCAGTCCTTGTACGCGCGCTTCCTCGCCGAGCGCCGCGCTCCCGACTACCGCGCCACCGTCGCGGATTCGCAGGCCAACTGGATGGCGGGCTGAACGCGCCGCGGCTCGGGACCGCTCAGCCGAGCCCGCGCAGCAGCTCGCCGAGCCACGCCGCGACCCGACCGGTGTAGCCGGCCTCGGCGGCGTCCGTGCCCCAGACGAGCGCGAGCACGCGCCGGGTCGCGCCGTCGGTCTTGGTCCGCTGGGCGTCCTTGACGGCGTTGGCGCACGGGCCGTCCCGGTCGAACAGGCTGAGCAGGCCGCCGACGTCGATCTCCTGGCCGCTCGGGTTGAAGACGTAGCGCGTGCCCGGCTCCGGCACGTCCACCCGGAGCGGCGGCGCGGCGCGGTCGAGGTCGACGACGCTGATCGGGAGCCCCGCGTGCAGCGACACTGCGTTGCCCGCGTCGACCACGGCGTTGATCGAGCCGAGCGCAGAGCGCGACGCGGCCGCCGCCAGGTACTCCGACGACGGCTTGCCGCGCCCGGTCGGGCGGTAGCCGCGGCCGCGCAGCAGGTCGCGCACCGCGGTCCGGAGCCCGTCGGGGGCGCGCACGGGCGCGGGCGCGTCGGGGCGCAGGAGCGCGGTGACCGCGGGCGGCGACGGCAGCTCGGCGAGCGCGCGCGGCAGCGCCACGTCGAGGCTCCGCAGCCCGAGGCCGGGCCAGTCGACGACGTAGAGGTTCACGTGCGGCCGCGCGCCGGCAGGTGGTCGAGCGCGAGCCGGTGCAGCCAGGCGAGCAGCTCGTCGGCGTCGCGGAAGCCGGGCAGGCGGTTGCCCCCGATCGGCACGATCGCCGGCGGCTCGTCCTGTTCGTCGAGGCTCGCGAACGGATCGAGCGGGGCCCGGTCGGCCTGGCGCCAGTTGCCGTGGTGCTCGAACGACCAGACGATCCCGGCACCCCTGGTCGAGACCAGCCGCCACTCGAGGTCCCAGCGCGCCTCCTGCAGCGCGCGCTCCCCCGTCGCCGAGAACGCACGCACGCGCAGCTGCAAGAGCGCGTCGGCCTGCAGCGCGCGACCGATCGCGTTGGCGTCGGTGGTCGTCGGCGGCAGCCCCGCGTCCCGCAGGATCTCCACGGCGACTCCGTCGGGCACGACGCGGTAGCCACGCCTTCGCAGGCCCGCCGCGAGGCCCGGGAACCAGTCGCGCTGCGCCGTGTCCGCGGGCGCCGCGACCAGCGGCCAGACGGCGACGACCTCGGGCGGCGGCCCCGCGAGCG
>CALKYL010000022.1 GCA_938003515.1 uncultured bacterium | reverse complement strand
CGACCGGGTGCGCGTCGACGAAGCCGTCGACCGCGCGGTGCATCGCGATGCCGCGGCGGAGCTCCGGGTGCAGCGATCCGGGATCGACGCCGCGCACGAAGTCGCCGGCGAGGTTGCCGAGGCGCACGAGCGGCGGCGCTTCGACCGCCAGCCGCAGGTGCGCGAGCCAGTTCACGGCGCGGGCACCCCGGGGCCGAGCCCCGTGACCTCGCGCCGCAGCGCCGCGCGCGCGATCCGGCCGACGACGAGCACGGCGACGATCGTGGCGCCGATCGCGAGCGCCGTCGACCACGCGTCGCCGCCGGCGCGCCAGTCGAGCTCCGACAGCTGGGCGCCGACGAACGCGACGCCGACCGCGCGCGGCGTGATGCCGACGACCGTCGCCGCGAGGAACGCCGCCGGGCGCACGCCGAACGCCGCCATCAGGAGGTTGGTCGCCGCGAACGGCAGCACCGGCGACAGCCGCAGCAGCCCGATCAGCCAGGTCGTGCGCCAGAAGCCGCGGCCGAGCAGCGCCTGGTGCACGCGCAGCGCGCGCTCCGAGCCGGCGATCGCCTGCACCGCGCGCGAGCCGACCAGCCGATGCCACACCGCGAAGCCGACGGCGGCCGCCAGCAGCACGACGAGCCAGGCGAGCAGCGACCCGAGCCCTTCGCCGAACAGGTAGCCGGCGCACAGCGACGTGGCGTGCGTCGGCAGCAGGCACCCGGCCGCCAGCAGCGCGCCGACGAGCCAGAAGGCGACGGCCGAGCCGACGTCGGCGTCGAACCACGTCAGCCACGTCGCCGAAGTGGCCGCCAGCACCAGCGCCCCGACGACCGGGCCGACCACGGCGAGCGCGAACAGCGGCGCGGCCGGGCCGAGGTCGCGCAGCACGCGGCGGCCGCGGGCGAAGCGGCCGGGCTCGGACGCGACGGGCGAGGGCATGCGCGGAAGCTCGGCCATGAGCCGCGTCCGGGCAAGCGCGCCGGCCGACAATCGCCGGCCGCATCCCGGCCCGCGCGGCGTTCGAAGCATCGCCCATGTCCGCCTCGCGCCGCCGTCGCCCCTTCGCCCTCGCCTGCGCCGCCGCCGCGGCGGCGCTCCTGCTCGTGCCGTCGTGCCGGTCGACGTGGCCGCGGCGCGACCCGACCGGCGAGCCGCTGCCGGCGGTCACCGGCACGTCGCTCCGGGGCGAGACCGTCGCGCTGCCGGCCGTCGCCGAGGGTGCCCCGCTGCTGCTGCTGCTCGGCTTCGAGCAGGAGGCGCAGTTCGACATCGACCGCTGGCTGCTGTCGCTCGACCAGGCCGGCTGGCGCACGCGCACGCTCGAGGTGCCGACGATTCCGGGCATGTTCCCGCGGCTGTTCGGCGGGGCGATCGACGACGGCATGCGCAGCGGCATCCCGGCCGAGGACTGGGCGTCGGTCGTGACCGTCTACGGCGACGCGGCCGAGCTGGCGGCGTTCACCGGCAACCGCGGCGGCAACACGGCGCGCGTCGTGCTGCTCGACGGCGACGGCGAGGTCGTGTTCTTCCACGACCGCGGCTTCTCGGTCGGCTCGCTCCGGCGGCTCGAGGCGGCGCGCGCGGCGCTCGGCGGCGAAGGAGCCGCCGCCGGCCGCTGACCCGTGCCCCGGGAGGGCGGCGCGGGTAGCCTGCCCGCCCTCCGATGACCGAGCTGCCCGACACCTACGACCCGAAGCGCCTCGAGCCCGCCGTGACCGCGCGCTGGCTCGCCGACAAGGCGTTCGCCGCGCACCCCGACGACCGCGAGCAGCGCTTCGTCGTCATGATGCCGCTGCCGAACGTGACCGGCGCGCTGCACATGGGCCACGCGATGGACAACGTCATGCAGGACCTGCTGACGCGCTGGCACCGCATGAAGGGCGACAACACGCTCTGGCAGCCGGGCCTCGACCACGCCGGCATCGCGACCCAGGCGGTCGTCGAGAAGCGGCTGAAGGAGCTCGAGCAGAAGACCCGCCACGACGTCGGACGCGAGGGGCTCGTCGCGCGCATCCACGCGTGGGCCGCGCAGTCCAAGCAGCGCATCATCAGCCAGCTCAAGCTCATGGGCTGTTCGTGCGACTGGGAGCGGACACGGTTTACCTTGGATGACGGATTGGCCCGTGCGGTCCGCCACATGTTCTTCAACCTGTTCAAGGACGGGCTGATCTTCCGCGGCAACCGCCTGGTCAACTGGGACTGCGCGCTGCAGACCGCGGTCGCCGACGACGAGCTCTACAAGGACACGGTCGCCGGCCGCTTCCACTACCTGCGCTACCCGGTGCTCGACCCGGCCGCCGGCGAACCGGCGCACGTGATCGTCGCGACGACGCGGCCCGAGACGATGCTCGGCGACACCGCGGTCGCCGTGCACCCGGACCCGGCGGCGGCGCTGCGCGCGGCGGTCGACGCGCAGCGCGCGAAGCTCGCCGAGGCCCCGGCCAGGGAGCGCGCCGACCAGCAGGCGGAGCTCGACCGGCTGCTTTCGAGGCAGCGGGACGTGCTGCCGGTCCTCGAGCGCATCGCGGCGATGGCGAAGGCCGGGCGCCGGATCCGCCTGCCGCTCGTCGACCGCGAGATCCCGCTGATCCTCGACGCGTGGGCCGACCCGTCGCTCGGCACCGGCTGCGTCAAGATCACGCCGGCGCACGACCCGAACGACTACGACGTGTGGCAGCGGCACCCGGAGATCGGCGCGATCAACGTGCTGCACCCCGACGGCACGATCAACGAGCACGGCCGGGCCTACGCCGGCCTCGACCGCTTCGAGGCGCGCGCGAAGGTCCTGCAGGACCTCGACGCGCTGGGGCTGGTCGAGAAGGTCGAGGACCGCACGATCGAGGTCGACCACAGCGACCGCAGCAAGACGATCGTCGAGCCCTACCTCAGCAAGCAGTGGTTCGTCCACATGGCCGACGTCGAGGGCGGCGTCGTGATGGGCCGCGGCACCGACGAGGAGTTCCGCGCCGCCGGGCTCGCGCAGGCCGCGCTCGACGCGACCGCCGGCCGGCTGCCGCCGTTCGCCGACGGGACGCCGCGACCGCGCGTCGCGTTCCACCCCGACCCCGAGCGCTACCGCAACATGCACGACCGCTGGCTCGGCGAGAAGCGCGACTGGTGCATCAGCCGGCAGCTGTGGTGGGGCCACCGCATCCCGGTGTGGCGCGGCGAGCTGGCGACGCCGAAGCTCCTGCAGGTCGCGCCGCTGCTGCAGGCGCAGCTCGCGCGCGACGACGTCGCCGCGTGGGTCGTGCTGCCCGACGGCCAGAATCTCGCGCCAGCCGACGCGTTCGCGCGGCTCGCGCAGGCCGGCGCGCCGGCCGCGGTCGAGGTGCAGGTCTGCTTCCGCGAGCCGGAGCACGACGGGTCGCTCGGCCCGGTGCTGCAGCAGGCCGGCCTCGAGCTCGACCCCGACGTGCTCGACACCTGGTTCAGCTCGGCGCTGTGGCCGCACTCGACGCTCGGCTGGCCGGACCCGGCGACCGCGCGCGTCGACGCCGGCCAGACGCCGCTCGGCGCCGGCGACGGCCGCCCCGACGCCCTGAGCTACTACTACCCCGGGTCCTGCCTCGTCACCGGGCGCGACATCATCACGCTGTGGGTCGCGCGCATGATCGTCACCGGGCTCTACAACGTCGGCGACGTGCCGTTCACCGACGTGTTCCTGCACGCGACGATCCTCGACGGCAAGGGCGTTCGCATGTCGAAGTCGAAGGGCAACGGCATCGACCCGCTCGACATCATCCACCGCTACGGCGCCGACGCGCTGCGGTTCGTGATCTGCGAGCTGCAGACCGGCACGCAGGACATCCGGCTGCCGGTGCAGGCGATCTCGCCGTTCCCCGGCCCGGGCGAGCCCGAGCGGCTGGTCGACCTCGCGACGGCGGAGCCGGGCCCCTACCTCGGCACGTTCGTCGACCCGGTCGCCGGCCGGCCGATGGACCTGATCGGGCAGTACGCCGACGAGGGCATCGCGCCGGCGAAGGCGACCAGCGACCGCTTCACGGTCGGCGCGAGCTTCTGCAACAAGCTGTTCCACGCGGCGCGCTTCGCGTTCCTGAACCTCGAGGGCACGACCTTCGCGCCGCTCGACGCGGCGGCGCTGCCGCCCGAGGACCGCTGGATCCTGTCGCGCCTGCAGCGCGCGATCGCGACCGTCGACGGGGAGCTCTCGGCCTACTGCCCGGCCGCGGCGATCGGGGCGCTGCGCGACTTCTTCTGGAACGAGCTGTGCGACTGGTACCTCGAGATGGTCAAGCCGCGGCTCAAGCCCGACGCGCCGGCCGACGTGCGCCGCGCGGCGCAGCAGGTGCTCGCGGCGACGCTCGACCAGACGCTGCGCCTGCTGCACCCGTTCGTGCCGTTCCTGACCGAGACGCTGTGGGCGCGCCTCGCCGAGCTGGCGCCGCGGCGCGGCGTCGCGGCGGAGTTCGAGACCAGCGAGCTGTGCGTCGGCGCCGCGTGGCCGTCCGGCGACCCCGCGTGGGCCGCGCCCGACGTCGAGCGCCGGATCGACGCGATGCAGCGGTGGTGCGTCGCGATCCGCGAGGCGCGCGCGCGCTACCAGGTCGGCCCGAAGGAGCGGGTGCCGGCGCGCTTCCAGGCCGACGGCGACGACGCGGACGTGCTGCGCGGCACCGCGTCGCTGCTCGCGCACATGGCCGGCCTCGACGGCGTCGAGATCGGCCCGCAGCAGAGCCGCACCAAGGACTCCGCGACGGTCGTGCTCGGCGCGGCCAAGGCGTTCCTCGTCGGCGTCGTCGACCTCGACGCCGAGCGCGCGAAGCTCGAGAAGGAGGCCGACAAGCTCGCCGGCCGCATCGCCGGCATCGAGAAGAAGCTGTCGAACGAGGGCTTCGTCGCGAAGGCGCCGCCGGCGGTCGTCGACAAGGAGCGCCAGAACCTCACGGCGCTGCAGGCGCAGCTCGACGGCGTGCGCCAGAGCCTCGCCGAGCTCGACTCGTGACCGCGGGCGCGGCCCGCCGGGCTCAGCGACGGGAGTCGTACAGTGCCGCGCACGTCTCCTTGCGCGCGCCGTTCTCGTCGCAGACGGCGAACCCGCTCGGATACATCGACGCGGCGCCGTAGTCGCCCCGCTTGTTGGTCGCGTAGAACTGGATCTGGAAGTCCGGCTTGCCGTCCTCGCGCAAGAGACGCCCGACCTTGGTCATGCGCACGACGCGTCGGATCGCCTCGACGCACGCGTCGGTCGGCGACTTGCCGAGCGCCATCTGGTGCACGACGAAGCTGCCGCCGTTGGCGAGGATGCACGCCTCGCCGCGGCCGGTCGAGCCGCCGGTGCCGACGTCGTTGTCGCAGTAGTTGCCGCTGCCGAGCAGCGGCGAGTCGCCGACGCGGCCGGCGAGCTTGAACGCGAGCCCCGACGTCGTCGTGACCGAGCCGACGTCGCCGCTCGGGCCGACACAGCCGAGGTGGATCGTGCCCGTCTTGTCCTTGAACTCCTGGAACCAGTCCCTGCCGTGCTCGCCGTTCTCCTCGGGAGAGATCCACTTGTCGATCGACGAGCGTCGCTCCTTCCAGGACAGCCACGCCTTGCGCGAGTCCTCGGTCAGCAGGTCCTCCTCGACGAAGCCGTGCGCCCTCGCGAAGCGCAGCGCGCCTTCGCCGACGAGCAGCACGTGGTCGGTGTGGCGCATGACCTTCAGCGCGACCTGCGCCGGGTTCTTGATGTTCTGCAGCGCGCCGACCGCGCCGCCGAGCCCGGACGGTCCGTCCATGACGCACGCGTCGAGTTCGACCACGCCGTCCTCGTTCGGCAGGCCGCCCAGACCGACGCTCGTGTCCTTCGGGTCGTTCTCGACCAGCTCGACGCCCGCGACCGCGGCGTCGACCGGCCGCCAGCCCTCGGTCATGCGCTGCACGGCGAGCGCGACCGCCGCCATGCCGTTGCTGCTGGCGATCGCCACCGGTCGGCCCCGGCGCCGCACGGCGGGAGCGCCCAACGCGGGTGCCGCGACCGCACCGGCCGCCGCGGACTGGAGGAACGAACGACGGGAGACCTCGGTCATGGCCGTAGGATCGTAGCCGGCGCGCCCCTCATTGCCCCTTCGGCTTGTTGCCGCGCGAGTAATGCGGGTCGAACCACTCGCCGAACTCGCGCGCGTGCAGCGCCGCGCGGGCGCGCAGCATGACGACGACGAAGCGCGGCCCCGCCTGACCGTCCAGCGAGCGCCGCCCGGAGTAGTAGCCGAACTGGGTCGAGAACGGCACCGCGTCGTCGCCGAAGCCGAGCCGCGCGACGACCTCGAGCCGCGGGTCGGGTTCGCCTCCGCCGAGGTCCCAGAACCAGGCCTGCTCGACGCCGTCGATGCTGCCGCAGGCGATCCAGTCGCCGGCGCGCAGCTCGGAACGGCCTTCGACGAACGGCTCCATGCCGGCGCGCGGCGCGTAGTACTCGAACCCCCAGCCGCCGGTGAAGAACACCCGCGCCTCGGGGTCGCGCTGCCGCGCGAACGCGCGCGCGCCCTCGGCCGCGTCGACCCACGACCACCCCTCGAGGTGATCGACCGCCTGGTAGCCGAGGCCGAGCAGCGCGGCGCCGGTCGCCACCGCCCGCACGGCGAAGGCGGCCCCGGCGCGGCGCACGGCGAGCCACCCGGCCGCGACCGTGAACACCGCGACGACCATCAGGACCCGCCGCGCCGCCGGGAACGGCGACACGGCGAGCGACGACGCGATCGCGGCGACGAACCAGGCCGCGAGGAACACGCGCACCGCCCGGGAGCCGTGCACGCGGAGCCCGCGGCGACCCGCGAGGCCGCTCGCCAGCAGCCGCAGA
>CALKYL010000021.1 GCA_938003515.1 uncultured bacterium | reverse complement strand
GGTCACCGCGCGGCCGCCGCCGCGGGCGACGACCGCGTCGGGCCGGCCGTGGTGGTGGAGCAGCGCCGAAAGGCTCACGCGCCGGCCTCCTCGTGATGGATCCGCTCGCGGTCGGCCTTGCCGTGGCGCAGCTGCGGGAACCGGCGCCGGCGCAGCACCCATTCGAGCGCGAACATCGCGCCGATCAGGCCGTAGCACACAAGGCCGTTGTACAGCGCCCACCACGACCGCGGCGCGAGGGCCGCGAGCGCCGCGGCGGTCGCCCCGTTGGCGACGAAGAACGCGCACCACGCCTTGGTCCACAGCCGGCACCAGGCCTGCTGCTCCGGGCCGAGGTCCTTCTCGGTCAGCCGCGCGAAGCGCTCGATCATCGGCATCGAGCCGCGCCGCAGCGTGCTGCCGAAGGCGACGAGCAGGACCGCGTTGGTGCAGACCGGCACCGCGAGGATCAGGTCGTGCGCGTCGAGCACCGCCGCGACCGCCAGCACGGCGACGATGCTGAGCGGCACCGCCGCGAGGCCGCGCACCGCCTGGCGCGCGCTCTGCCGCAGCCGCAGCACCAGCGCCGGCGCCATGACGAGCAGCAGGACCAGCGCGACGTGGCGCGCCGAGCCGGCCGAGAGCCCGAGCCAGACGAACACCGGGTAGAACAGCAGCGCGATCGCGCCGACGACCCGCAGCACGGCGGACCAGAGGCTCACGCGCGCCACGTCCCCCGGCCGGCCCGGCCCGCGCTCACGACCCGGCGCCGGCGGCCTCCGCCTGCTTGTCGCGGATGAACTTCGCCAGCGACGCGACGGAGTAGTAGTACTCGCGGTTCCGCTCGTCGTTCTCGACCGTGCGCACGCCGAACTCCTTGTGGAACGCGAGCGCCAGCTCGAGCGCGTCGATCGAGTCGAGGCCGAGGCCTTCGCCGAACAGCGGCGCTTCGGTCTCGATGCTCTTCGGCTCGACGTCCTCGAGCGCGAGGGTCTCGACGATGATCTCCTTGATGCGGTCTTCGAGCTGGGCGGACGATTCTGGCATGCGCGGTCTCCGGGCGTTGCGATCCTAGGAAGGCCGCGATGGCGTGGCAAGGTCGCCGTCCGAGCCGGTTGGAAGCGCGGCGCGCGGCCGATACGCTGCGACGGTCCGCGGCGGGCGCCGCGGCCCGAGCCATCACTCCATGAGCGATCCGAATCCGTCCTCGCCGCAGGACGTCGTCGTCTGCGGCGGGGGACTCGCCGGCCTCCTGCTGGCCCGCCACCTGCGCCGCGAGCTGCCCGAATTGTCCGTCACGGTCGTCGAGCGCACCGCGCGGCCGCTGCCCGACGCCGCCCACAAGGTGGGTGAGTCGTCGGTCGAGCTCGGCTGCCAGTACCTCGAGGGCCTCGGCCTCGAGCAGTACCTGCTCGAGCGCCACCTCGTGAAGCTCGGGCTGCGCTTCTTCCCCGGCGGCGGCGAGCTGCCGCTGTGCGAACGCACCGAGATCGGCCCGTGCTCGGAGCCGGTCGTGCGTTCGTACCAGCTGGACCGCGGCCGGCTCGAGAACGACCTGCGCGAGATGAACGAGGCCGACGGCGTGACGATGATCGAGGGCGCCAAGGTCACCGACATCGAGCTGAGCGAGGACGGCGGCCTGCACCGGGTCGCGTACGAGGGCCGCGCGCCGGGCGCTCCGAGCGGCAGCGTCACCGCGCGCTGGGTCGTCGACGCGTCCGGCCGGCAGGCGCTCCTGCGCAAGCGCATGAAGACGACGCGCGGATCGCCGCACGCGGCGCACGCGAGCTGGTTCCGCGTCAAGGGCCGCGTCGACATGAACGACATGGTCGACCGCTCGCAGACCGACTGGTTCGAGCGGCCGTGCTCGGCCGAGCGCTGGCGCTCGACCAACCACTTCATGGGGCCGGGCTACTGGGCGTGGCTGATCCCGCTGTCGACCGGCACGCACTCGGTCGGCCTCGTGCTGCACGACGAGCTGCACGACCCGAAGATCGTCGCCGGCCTCGACAACACGATGGCGTTCCTGCGCCAGCACGAACCGCACCTCGCGAAGCTGATCGAGCCGTTCGAGGTGATCGACTTCCTGTGCCTCAAGGGCTACAGCCACAACGTCGCGCGCTGCTGGTCGAAGGACCGCTGGGCGCTGGTCGGCGAGGCGGGCGCGTTCTGCGACCCGCTCTACAGCCCGGGCACGGACTTCATCGCGTCGGCCAACAGCTTCACGGTCGAGATGATCCGCACGGACCTCGCCGGCGGCGACCTCGACGGCAAGGCGAACCACCTGAACCTGCTCTACCGCTCGCTGTTCGGCGGCTGCACCGACCTGTTCCGCCGCGCGGCGCCGGTCTACGGCCACCCGTCGGCGATGGCGCACAAGGTGTTCTGGGACAACTTCCTCTACTGGTCGTTCACCTGCCACCTGATCCACCAGAAGGTCTACCGGCTGTCGCCGCAGGACTACGAGCCGTTCGGCGTGGTCGGCATGCGCTTCTTGCAGCTCGGCGACTTCGTGCAGGGCTTCCTGCGCGAGTGGGCGCTGGCCGCGCCGGAGCCGCAGCGCCGCGAGTTCATCGGCTCGCCGCACTTCCCGTCGATCCTCGTCGACGCGCACACCAAGGTCGGCGAGCGCATGCCGCTCGACGAGACGCTCGCCTACATGCAGACGCGCCTCGCCGAGGGCGAGCAGCTGGTCGGCGAGATCGTGCTGCGCGTGCTGCAGCAGGTCGGCCCCGACGTCGGCCGCGCGCTGCTCGAGAAGAGCGGCTTCCACGCGCTCGGGCTGACGGTGTCGCCGCATCGGCTGGAGGGCGAGGGCAAGGTGGGCCTCGCGCGGCGCGAGCACCTGACGACGGTCGCGCGCGATCTCGAGCGCACGATCGGCCGGGTCGTGCGTCACGCCGAGGCCGAGAAGGCGCGCGAGCTGTTGGCGGCGAAGGCGCCGGCGTAGCGGCGGGGGCTGCGGATGCCTCGGCGGCGCGCGGCGTCCGCCGCGGAGGCGGCGTGGCTCGGGTGGGTGTGCGAACGGCAGCCGGGGCGCTCGCCCGTCGTTCCGCGCGGCCCCTGGCGCGCCATCGGCTTCGACCGATCGCCTGTTCGATCGCTCGATGCCGCCGTCCGGACCGCCAACCGCCGTGGCATCGCATCGCCGGGCCGCGCTGTCGTGGCATGGGCTTGACATGCGACGGGCTTGCGGATGCACTTCGCGCACGGCGACGAGGAGGTAGAGTCTCGGGGGCGTCGGGGGTTCCGACGGGAGATTCTGCGCGTGGTCGTAAAGGCTGACCCTTTGATGCCTGCAGTGCGTTCGCAACTCGAAGCTCGAAGCTCGAAGCTCGAAGCTCGAAGCTGACCCGTCTGCTCGCGCTGGCCGTGCCGTGCTGGTGCAGCGGCCTGCCGGCGCAGGTCCTTCCCGAGCAGACTCGCTTCTCCACGCATGATTCGACGGTGCCGCCGGGGCCGCCGGGCTTCGTGGGCACCGACTTCGGCGAGGTCTGGGCCGACGTCAAGACGCCGGGGGACGGATGGGCCTACTCGGTCGGGACGATCGAGGTGCGCGATACGGGTGTCGGAGGACCCGTTCTGTTCTCTGGGGCTCCCGCGAACCTGCCGGCAGCATCGATGGCTGCGTTCCTCACGGGCACGGCCCAGAACTCCCCCGACCGCCAGATCGTGATGCTGCAGCAGGCGGGGGTGGCGGACGACATCATCGGCTTCCAGCGGTTCTTCTACGGGTCCAACCCCACCGCTGGCACGAACGTGTTCCGGGCGAGCAACGCCCGCGCGATCTCCGTCTGGCCGGCCAGCGATCCGCTCGAGATGCGCCTCGCGATCTGCGGCGAGACGTTCGACGAGTTGCTGCCGGAGAGCAACGTGCCGGGTGGCTGGCAGGGCGCGGGCGTCGTCGGGCCGGCGGGCGCCCTCGCCACCGCCGGCTTCGTCGCGGTGTTCAACGGTAGAGGGGATCTGCTCTGGAGCCACCAGTTCTTCGGCCAGGTCGGACGGTCGGCAGTGCGCCATCACCGACGTCAGCGTGCGCGTGGGCGTGGACGAGTTCGGCGTGCCCACCGACTTCGTTACCTTCTGCGGGCTGTCGAACTATGGCAATCCGTCACCCAATGAGACGTTGACCCCCGTGCTGCCGTTCGCCGTGCCACCCGGAACCACGTGTTCCAACGCCACGAGCGGCGCCGCCGACAACGGCGTCGACCAGTTCGACGGCATCGTGGGGCGGCTGAGCCACCCGCACACCGCGGCAGTCCCTTCGCTCGCTTCGACGACCGTCGATTGCCTGTCGATCGTCGGCGGCGTCCGTCAGGACGCCCTGTTCGGCATCGCCGACCTCGACAGCTTCGTCGGGCGCACCGACGGCACCGGGCCGGTGGTGCTGCCTCCGGGCGGTCCGGCCGGTGGCTATCCGACGCCCAACGCGTTCGGCGGCTCGACGCCGCAGTGCGCGCTGCTCCCGTTCGGCCACCAGATCGGCGTGTCGGATCCGCAGATCGCGCCGGCGATGCCGCGCATGCTGCTCGACTGGGAGGGACCGCCGCCGGGCCCCGGCGTGACGTTCTCGCTGGTCATGTCGCGCCACCCGAGGCAGACGGCGAGCGCTTTGTCGATCGTTGCGCTGCAGCTCGGCTTTCCGGGCACCGCGGGGGGTTTTGCGCCGGTGCCGTTGCCCGGCGGCGCAGAGCTTTGGGTACCCCAGTTCGGGGCGACGCTGACGGCCGCCCCCAATTCCTACTGGGAGGCGATCCGCTTCCCGCTGACTCTACCGGCGACGCCGACGAACGGCATCCTGACGATCCAGGTCGTGTGCCTGCTCGTCGCGCCGGTGACGGGGGGCGCGTTTCCCGCGTGTGCCGACGCGTCTCTGTACGCGGCGACGCCCGGCCTGTGGATGAGCTACTGAACCAATGAACCGATCCGCACCGAACCGGCTGTTCTCCCCTCGACGGCGCGATGCCCGGACGTCGTGGGCGGTGGGTGCGGCGGCGTGCGTGCTCCTGCTCGGGGGTCTTCGTGCGCAGTGGCACCAGAAGCCCGACGACTACGTGGTCCAGTGGGTGCGCTTCGGCTTCGACACGCGCTCGCGCGAGTACCCGTGTGTCCGCGTCTCTTGCGGGTTCAACGCGACCGCCCACTTGCTGTCGAACGGACGCGCCTACGTGCAGGGACAGGATGGGTACTTCCAGACGCGGGTTCCACCGCCCCCAGCGGGCCTTGCCTACACCGACGTATCTGCGGGCTACAGCGCCGGCATGGGCATCCTGTCGGACGGATCGGCGGTGGGCTGGGGCTTCTTCTGGCCCTTCGGCTTCTACCAGCCGCCGGTCGCCCCGCCACTGCCGCCGGGCATGCGCTACGTGCGCGTGTGCGTGCCGATGCACGCCGTGCTGCTGCGTTCGGACGGCGTGGTCGTCGCGTGGGGCATCAACGGCCACGGGGAGACCAACGTGCCGCCGCTGCCACCGGGCACCAGCGTCGTCGACATCCGCGCGAGTTCCGGCCGCACCGGGCTGATGCTGTCGGACGGGTCGCTGCTGCTGTTCGGCCGCAACGACTTCGGCCAGAACGTGCCGCCGGCCGTGCCGGCCGGCGTGACCTTCACCGACCTCGCGCTGTCGGTCGACGGCGGCTTCACGCTGGCGCTGCGCTCGGACGGGTGGATCGAAGCGTTCGGTGACAACCAGTTCGGCCAGTGCAACGTGCCGCCGCTGCCGCCTTCGACGGTCTACACGCACGTCGCGGCGGGCGCCGAGTGGAGCGTCGCGTCCCGGTCGGACGACGTGCTGGTGGCCTGGGGCAACGTGCCGCTGCAGCCGCCCGGAACGCAGCCGCCGGCGATCCCGGCAGGCCGGTCGTGCGTGCAGCTCGACGCCGGGCAGCTGCACGGCGTCGCGCGGCTGTCGGACGGCAGCCTGTTGTCGTTCGGGCACAACGGCTTCCTCGAACACTACGTGCCGTACCGGGAGCCGCTCCGCGCGCCGGCGCTGCGCCGCTACGTCGACGTCGCGCCGTCGTACAACACGACGCTCCTGCTCTACTCGGACGGCACGGTCGACGACATCGGCTCGACGAACGGCACCGTCGCCTTTCCGCCGCTGCCGGCCGGCCTGCGCTACGTGCAGGTGCGGGCCGGCACGAGCCACGCGCTGGCGCGGCGCAGCGACGGGCAGGTGTTCGCGTGGGGCATCGGGCTGGCCGGGCAGACCAACGTGCCGCCGCTGCCCCCGGGCCTCGTCTACACGGACCTGACGGTCAGCAACGGCCACTCGGTGCTGCTGCGCAGCGACGGGCAGGTGCTGGCGTTCGGCACCAACGGCTTCGGCGAGTGCAACGTGCCGCCGCTGCCGCCGGGCACGAGCTACGTCGAGATCGAGTGCATGCCGACCTGGACGCTGCTGCTGCGCTCCGACGGCCAGCTGTTCTACTTCGGCAAGCCGGACGCGACCATGCAGGCGGTGCCGAGCCCGCCGCCCGGCCGCACCTTCGTCGACATCGTCGCGGCGCAGAACTTCGCGATCGCGATCTGCTCCGACGGCACGGCGGTCGGCTGGGGCAGCATCCTGGCCTCTTCCATTCCGCCGCCGGCCCCCGGGACCTCGTACCTCGACGGCGCCGGCATGACGTGGAACGCCATCTTGCGCCGCTCCGACGGCGAGGCGGTCGTGGTCGGCCTGCAGCCGCCGGTCCTGCTGCCGACCGCGCCGCCGCTTGCGCCCGGCACGTCCTACGTGCAGGTCGCGGGCTTCGGCGAATCGCTCGCGGGCCGCGTGGGCCCGACGAGCACCTACGTCACCGTCG
>CALKYL010000020.1 GCA_938003515.1 uncultured bacterium | reverse complement strand
CACCGCGCCGCAGGCCGCCGGCGTGATCCACACCGACTTCGAGCGCGGCTTCATCAAGGCCGAGACGGTCGCCTACGACGACCTGATCGCGTGCGGCAGCGTCGCCGCGGCGCGCGAGAAGGGCCTCTACCGGATCGAGGGCAAGGAGTACGTCGTCCAGGACGGCGACGTGCTGCACTTCCGCTTCAACGTCTGATCGATCGGGGCTCCCGGCGCGAGGGACGCCACGGCCGCACCGCCGTCGCGATCGCGCTCAGCCCGTGCGCTCGCACCACCGCGCGAACACGTCCGTCTCGCCCCACGGATCCAGCGCCGGCGGCGGCACCTCGTGGTGGTAGCGACGGAAGGCCTCGGTGAACGCCTGCGCATCGCGGGCGAACCACTCGCGCGCGTCGCGCGACGCGCTCATCAGCCGCTCGAAGCGCAGCTTCGCGACCAGCAGCGCGGCGACGCGCAGACCCGCCTCGTCGAGGGCCAGCTCCGGCAGCCGTTCGCGCCACGCCGCGACCGGGTCGGGCGCGCACAGCACGGCGCCGAGGCGCTGCTGCAGCGCGGCGAGGTCAGCCACGCTCGCTCTCCACGATCCGACGGATACGACGCACCTCGTCGTGCACGACCGGCACGTCGGCCGTCGCGACCGTGCCCTCCATGCGTTCGAGCGTGACGCCGCGCAGGTTGGCGCAGCGCGGCAGCACGTGCTCGAACAGCCGCCAGACCGCTTCGGGCACCGCGTGGTCGTGGCTGTCCAGCCGCAGCGAGCGCCCGTCGGGCAGCCAGCCCGGCGGGCTGTCGGCGCCGCCCGACAGGTGGATCTCGACGACGCGCGATGCGTCGAGGCGCGCGAGCCACGCGAACGGATCGGCGCCGAGGTTCTGCGCCATCGTGTGCACGTTGTGCAGGTCGAGCAGCAGGTGGGTGCGCGGCGCCGCCAGGATCGAGCGATACCACGCCGGTTCGTCGAGCCAGTCGCCCAGCACGAAGTAGAACGCGCTGTTCTCGAAGCCGACATCCGGCACGACGCGCTGCAGCGCGACGCGCCGTTCGCGCACGACGCTTGCGGCCTCTGCCGTCGTCGGCAGCGCGATCGGCAGCGCGACCCGGTGCTCGCCGAGCACGGCGGCGCCGAGGTGGTCGGTCAGCCAGCGGAACCGGAAGTGCTCCTGGTCGGCCGCGAGCCGCGCCTGCCAGCGCTGCTGCCGAGGGCGGTCGCGCGCATCCGCGGTGCCGAGGCTGCCGTGCACGGCGTGGGCGACGAACCAAGCGTCGCGGCGGCGACCCTCGGCGAGGAAGGCGTGCCAGAACCCGTTCGGCTGCCAGGCGTCGTCGCGCGTGGCGGGCCGCCACGTCGTCTCCGGCGCGACCTCGAAGTAGTCGACGTCGTCGAAGACCGGCTGCAGCAGCTCGAGGTAGGCCTCGTCCGGCTGCAGCGTGACGCCGACCGCAGGGGTCACCGCTGCGCGAAGAAGGAGAGGAAGCGCTCGGCGAGCGGCGGCACCATCGCCATGCCGCACGCGATCATGGCGCCGGCTTCCTTCTCCTCGGGCGTCGGGGTCTCGGGTTCGGAACCACAGCCGCCGGGCACCATCCAGCGCGCGCCGGCGACCTCCTGCTTCACGATCCGGCGCTCGATCGCGCCGACGAGGGTCCGGAGCATCGCGTCGCGATCCCGATCCGCGACCAGCCCGGCTCGGCGGCCGCCAGCACGAGGGTCGCGTCCGCGGGCGCCGTGCCGCCGGCGAACCAGTCGTCGAGGGCGCCGCGCGCCGTGTCCGTCAGTCTCGCGTCGACGGCCTTGGCGGCCGCCGCGAGGTTGTGCCCGTGCCGGTGCATCGCGGCCATGAGCTCCTCTGTCAGCTCGCGCAGCTTCGCCTCGATGTGGCGGCGCTGGCGCGCCACCATGTCGTCCCAGGTCTCGTCCGCGCGGACCTGGCCGCCGTAGTCGCCGAGCTCGCACGGGACCGGCGTGACCTTCGCCGCGTCGCCGTCGGCGCCGACGTCGAGGAGCACGATCGCGGGATCGCCTGCGATCGGTCCGGCGCCGGCGATCTCGCGCAGCTCCGCGAGCGTCGCGCAGGCCGGGACGCACAGCGCGACCTCGAGCAGCGCGAGGTCGCCGCCGTGGTTCAGGAACGCGCCGAACCACTTCCCGCGGTTCCAGACCTGCGCCCCCTGCTGCGCGTCCGGGACGACGAAGAGCAGGACCGGCTTGCCCTGGCGCTGCGCCGTGCGCAACGCGGCGCGGAGCTGGCGGCTGCGCGGATCCTGCCCGGGGTCCTGCTCGGGGTCCTTCACGGCCTCGGGGTCCTGCGGTTCGAACCAGCGGGCGAGCCAGCGCGGCGTGGTGCACAGGCCGGCGGACGCCAGCCCGAACGAGAACAGCTTGCGGCGGTCGATCATGCGGCGGGTCTCCGACGGATGCCATCGGCCGCGGTTCCCGGCCCGCCCGATCCGGGCCCGGCGACGGGCCAGCCGGTCGATGACGCCGGGGACTCGGCGACCGCATCTTGCCACGGAATGCGCCGCGGCGCCCGCCGCCGCCTTGACTCGGGCCGACCACCCGGGCCTGCTCGCGGCCATGGCCCACGCCACCTGCGTCCTGTGCGGCGCGAGCAACCCGCTGACCCGCGTCTACGCCGCCATGGGCAGCCCGCGCCCGAACCTGGTGCCGATCGCGTGCAGCGCCTGCGGCAAGGTCTCGTCGCAGCTGCGGAGCCTCGGCGAATACCTCGCGTTCGGGGCCGTCTACGCGGCGATCGCGACGGTGCTGATGATCACCGGCATCGCGCTGTTCGAGGAGCGCTGGGACACGTGGATCGCCGTCGTCGCCGGGGCCATGCCGTTCGCGTTCCTGCCGGGTTGGTGGGCCGCGCGGCAGGCCGCCAGCCTGGCTGCGCGCGCGCCGACCGAGGACCTGTCGGTCGGCCAGAAGCTCCTGTATCTGCTGGCCACGTTGGTCGAGATCGCCGCGATCCTCGGCGGCGCGCTGCTCGCCTACCTGCTGCTGCGCCGCTGACCGCGGCGTTCAGCCGGACGGTCGCGCGCGCCGGCGCGCTTCGATGGCCGCCACGACCTCTTCCGGGTCCGGGAACCCGCCGCCGAGCGCCCGCCGCAGGAGTCCGCCGCGCGACGCGACGACGTGGCCGTCGACGAGTACGTCGAACTGGCCGAGCCGACCGCGCTCGCGCCGGACCGCCACGTCGAGTTCGTCCTCGATGTAGGCGGCGAGACCCGCCGCCCGTGGACCGAAGCCTCAAGAGGTGCAGTGTCGGATCAAGACGTCCATGGATTCGTCATCGGCCGTCGGCCGGATCGTTTCCAGTCTCGCGCGCCGCCGCGAGCGCCTGCGCGGTGCGCTCCTGCTGCTCCCACTGGCCGTAGAGCCGCCCCTCCGACGCGAGATTTCGCAGCCGCCGACGCACGGCCGGCGTCAGCGTGCCGGGCGCGGCGCGGCGGAACGGGGTGCCGGGCAACGGCAGGAACGTGTGGCCGTGCACCTTGGCGCCGCGCGCGACCAGCCGGTCCATCAGCGCGAGCGTCAGGTCCACGTCCTCAGGGCCCTCCCCGGGCATGCCGAACAGGAAGTCGACGTGCGGCACGAAGCCGTGCTCGACGCACAGCGCGGCGGCGCGCTCGACGGTCGCGGCGTCGTGGCCGCGCGCGCTCGCGGCCAATACGCGGTCGCTGCCCGACTGGCCGCCGACGATCAGCGCCCGGTTGTCGACGTGGCGGCGCAGCAGCGCGAGCGCCGCCGGCGTCACGTGCTCGGGGCGCACTTCGCTCGGGAACGTGCCGAACCAAAGGCGGCGGTCGGGGCCGATGTCCTCGCGCACGCCAGCGAGCAGCGCCTCGACGGCCGCGAGGTCCGGCTCCGCCGTCCGGGTGCCGTAGCTGAGCGAGGTCGGCGTCAGGAAGCGGAGGTCGCGGAAGCCGCGCCGCACGACGAAACGCACCCACTCGCGCACGTTGTCGACCGAGCGGTGGCGGAAGCTCGCGCCGGCGAAGTACGGCGTCTGGCAGAAGCGGCACGCGTAGACGCAACCGCGCGTGATCTCGATCGGGCCGTAGCGGCCGTGCGCCGGGCCGAACGGCGGGAACGCGTCGAGCTCCAGCCGTTCGGCGCGGCCGCTGCGCCGCACGACGCCGTCCCGCAGCGCGGCGACGCCGCGGACCGACGCTGGGTCCTCGCCGGCGGCCAACGCCAGCACGAGGTCGATGATCACGCGCTCTCCCTCGCCGACCGCAACGAGGTCGAAGCCGCGCCGCAGCGTGGCTTCGGGCTCGGCCGACGCGTGCACGCCGCCGGCGACGTGCACGACCTCCGGGTCGGCGACGCTCGCGCGCACCGCGTCCAGTTCTTCGGCGAGCTGCACGTAGTCCGGCGAATAGAACGACCAGCCGACGATCACGCGGCGGCCCTGGGCGCGGTGGCTGCGCACGGCCGCCGCCACGGCGGCGACGCCGTTGGCGAACTCGATCGGCACCTCGCGTGTCCGCGGATCGCTCTCGAGCGCGCCGGTCAGCACGTGCAGCGCGAACTTGCCGGTGCGGCGGTAGGCCCAGACGACGGTGACGGATACGGCGACGGCGCGCATCGGCTACCTGGACCAGGCGCCGAGGAACAGCGGCGCGAACTCGGCGAGCGGCGGCGCGTAGACCGACTCCGGCACGATCAGCCCGTCGACGAAGCCCGTGCCGTCGAGCGGTTCGAGCAGCGCGGGGTCGCTGGCGAGCACGTGCAGCGGCACGTCGAACGACAGGTCGACGGGCTCGAACGACCGCGCGAACGCCGGCTGATGGTCGCCGAGCACGACGACGATCGAGCGCCGCGGCAGGCGCAGGGCGTAGCCGACGGCGGCCCGCAGCGCGTAGTCGAGCGCGTCCCGGTAGGCGGGCAGCGCGCGGGGATCGGTCAGCATGTTCTCGTAGCCGATCGGGTGTCGCGTCGCCGGCGGTGCGGCGAACGTCCGCGCGTCGATGCGCCAGTCCTCGACCAGCGGGGGCACGAAGGACCACGGTGCGTGGCTCGACACACCGACGTAGACGACGAACAGCGGCCGCGTCGCCGGCTCGACCACGTTCGCCGACGTCCAGTGCAGCGCGAACTGGTCCGGCATCAGGCCGAAGTGGTAGGCGAAGCCGCCGTAGCCGAAGTCCTCCTGCACGACCGAGCGGTCGAAGCCGTAGAAGGCGTCCCCTTCGACCCAGTGCCACGGCATCTCCGGCAGCACCTCGACCGTGTGGTAGCCGGCGGCGCGGAACCGCCGGGGCAGCGGCGCGAGGTCGCTCGCCATCAGGAGTTCGCGCGCCCGCTCCTCGCCGACGCGCACGCCGGTCAGGAGCTCCGCGTGCGCGAGGCCGGACGCGCCGCCGAGCACCGACGGCTGGAACGCCGCGCTGCGCGCCGCCCAGCCCGCCGCGGCGATCCGGTCGCGCAGCTCCGCCCACAGCGCGTGCACGTGCTCCGCGAGCGCCGGGTGTCGCAGCGCCATGCGACCGTAGGACTCGACCACCAACACGTGCACGTCGGCGCCGCCGAGCCGCTCGAGCCCGGTGGGCACGGTCGCCATGCGCCGCTCGCCACGCGCCAGCTCCTCGCGCATCGGCCGCAAGGACAGCTCCGGGTCGATCCAGAGTCGCACGCTGCGCACGGCCTCGTAGCCCAGCGGCGACAGCGACGACGCGTGGAACGCCCGGGCGCTCGCGTGGTCCGCACGCGCCGACGGCGCAGCCAGACCGGCGAACACGACGGCCTGGAGCGCGACCAGCATCCGGCCGGCGACGACCGGCCGCCGCGCGGGTTCGCTCAGCGCGCGGAAGGCGCGCGCGGTCACCCAGTGCACCAGCAGCAGCACCAGCACCCCGCCGATCAGCCAGCACCAGCGCACCCAGGGCGGGTCGGCGTTGAACCAGGCGTCGAACAGCCCGGGCAGCTGCAGCAGATCCGGCAGCCGGAACGCGCGCCCGAAGGCGAGCGCGCTGATCAGCGTGCAGGCCCGCGCGAACACGCTCAGC
>CALKYL010000019.1 GCA_938003515.1 uncultured bacterium | reverse complement strand
CAGCAGCACGATGATCAGCGGCTAGATGACGCTGGTCAGCTTCTGCGTCGCGAGGTCGACCTCTTCGTCGTAGGTCGCCGAGACGCGCTCGAGCATCTCCTCGAGGTTGCCGGCCTGCTCGCCGACGCCGACCATGTAGCTGACCGTCGGCGGGAACTCGCCGCTGAGCTTCATCGGCGTGGCGAGGTCGGTGCCCTCGACGACGCGGTCGTGCACGGTCTGCAGGGCGTTCTGCAGCACCTTGTTGTCGAGCACGTTCTTGGTGACGTTGATCGCCTGCAGCGCGGGCACGCCCGAGCGCAGCAGGGTCGCGAGGGTGATCGAGAAGCGCGCCATCGCCTGCTTCTGCATCAGGTCGCCGAACACCGGCAGCTTGAGCTTGAAGCGGTCGAACGCGAGGCGGCCGTTCTCGCTGTTGACGAACAGCTGGAACGCGATCACGAGGCACAACACACCGACCAGCACCAGGAGCCAGTAGCCGACGAGGAAGTCGGAGACGGTGATCAGGATCTCGGTCGGCAGCGGCAGCTCCTGGCCGCGGCCCTTGATGAGCTGCGTGACGCGCGGCACGACGAACGTCATCAGCACGGCGACGACGATCACGCCGACGATCACCATGATCGTCGGGTAGATCAGCGCCGCGCCGACCTTGTTCTTCAGGCGCGTCTGCGCCTGCAGGAACTGCGCGAGCCGCACGAGCACCTGGTCGAGGGCGCCGGACGACTCGCCGGCGCGGACCATGTTCGAGTAGAGGTCGGTGAAGTAGGCGGGGTGCTGCAGCACCGCGTCGCCGAGCGGCATGCCCTGCGTGACCTTCTCGCGGATGTCGCGGAACACGCTCTCGATCTTCTTGTCGGGCGCCTGCTCGATGATCATGCGCAGCGCCTCGGCCAGCGGGATGCCGGCCTGCAGCAACGACGCCATCTGGCGCGTGACGGCCGCGACCTGCTCGGTGCGCGCCTTGTTGGGCGTCTCGACGCCGGTGACGCCCTTGATGCGGACGGCCGACTTCTTGCGGCCGCGCGACTCCTTGATGTCGGTGACGAACAGCGACTCGCGCTTGAGCTTGAGGCGCGCGTCCCGCGGCGTGTCGGCGTCGATGATGCCGCGCTTCGTGCGGTTGTCGGCGTCGATCGCCTTGTATTCGAAGATCGGCATCGTTCGGCGGGGGGCAAGGGCCGCGCGGGGGCGCTCAGGTCACGTCGAGCTGGGTGACGCGCAGCACCTCCTCGGGCGTCGTCTGGCCCGAGAGCAGCTTCTGCACGCCGTCCATGCGCAGCGTCTTGAGGCCGCGTTCGAGGGCTCCGCGCTTGATCTGGCTCGCGGTCGCCTTGTTGATGATCTGTTCCTGGATCACGCCGTCGATCGGCAGCACCTCGTAGATCGCGGTGCGGCCGGCGAAGCCCGAGCGGAAGCACTCGTCGCAGCCCTTGCCGATCAGGAGCTTGCCGTCGGGGAACTGGTCCGGGGACAGCTTGAGGTCCTCGAGGAAGAAGCGCTGCTGCTCGTTGGGCGCGACCGGCTCCTTGCAGTTCGGACACAGCGTGCGCAGGAGCCGCTGCGCGACGACGCACAAGAGCGACGAGGAGACGAGGTAGGGCTCGACGCCGATGTCGATCAGGCGCGTCACCGTCGACGCGGAGTCGTTCGTGTGCACCGTCGAGAACACCAGGTGGCCGGTCAGCGCGGCGCGGATCGCGATGTCGGCGGTCTCGTTGTCGCGCACCTCGCCGACCATCATCACGTCGGGGTCCTGGCGCAGGAACGAGCGCAGGCCTGCCGCGAAGGTCAGGCCCTTCTTCGTGTTGACCTGCACCTGGCTGATGCCGTCGAGGTTGTATTCGACCGGGTCCTCGATCGTCAGGATGTTGAGCTCGGGCGCGTTGATCGCGTCGAGGCACGCGTAGAGGGTCGTCGTCTTGCCCGAGCCCGTCGGGCCGGTGACGAAGATGATGCCGTGGCTGTAGTGGATGTAGCGGCGGATCGTGCGCTCGGCGATGTCCATCTTGCCCATCACCTTGACGCGCGACACGATCGCCTCCTGCGCGCGCCGCGGGATCGACTCCATGTCGTAGAGCACGCCGTCGATGCGCATGCGCACCTGCAGGCGGTCGGCGTACGGCTGCAGGTGGATGTCCGAGGCGCGCAGCTTGAGCGCCTGGAACAGCAGCATGTTGACCAGCTTGATGACCGGCGCCTTGTTGGCGTCGAGCAGGTCCTCCGACTCGTGGATGTTCTCGGCGATCGAGACGATGTCGGTGTCCTTGACGTCCTGCAGCGCCTCGTCCACGCCGTCGGCCTTGTGCCGGTAGGCGCGGTTGATCAGGTTGGCGATCTCGCTGCGCGGCGCGAGCACGGCCTCGACCTCGCGGCCGAGCAAGGTCGCGAGGTCGTCCATCGGCTGCACCTCGAGCGGCCGGTGGGTGGCGACCCGGACGAGGTCGTCGTTCTCCTTGATCGCGATCAGCGCGTGCGTGCGCGCGAACTGCACCGGCACGTGCTGGATGAACGCGGCCGGCACGCCGACGCCGTCGAGGCTCGGCACGAAGTCGAGTCCGAGCAGGTCGGCGAACAGCTCGAGGCACTGCTTCTCGGGCAGGAAGGCCTTGCTGATCAGGATCTGGTCGAGGTGCTGGCCGGTCTCGTGCTCGGTCTGCAGCGCGTCCTGGATCTGCGCCGGCGTCAGGCCGGCCCGGGCGAGCAGGCTCTCCCGGATGCGGTCCTGGCGGTAGGCCGGCGTCGCCGGCGGGACGGTGTTGGCGTTCTTCGCGCCGCGGGTGTCGGTCATCGGTTCTGCGGCTGGTCGGGGAGGTCGGGCGAGGCCGGGCCCGGCGTGACGCGGGTGCGCCGGTAGGTCGGCATCTCGTACTCGCCCTGCGCGTCGAGGTCCTCGACCGTCGTGCCGAGGTCTTCGAGCGTGCGCGCGTCGGCCGCGGGCGTGCCGGACCAGCGGCGGTCGATGATGCGCAGCCGGCGCTCGCCGATGTAGTCCTGCGCCTCGAGCTTCTTCTGCAGGCTCGCGTGGTAGAGGTCCTGGAAGTCGTCCTCGTCGAGGATCGTCGGCGTGACGAAGAAGTAGAGGTTGGTCTTGTTGCTCGTGTTCTCGCTGCGCCGGAACAGGATGCCGAGCAGCGGGATGTCCTTGAGGATCGGGATGCCGCCGTCGCTCTGCGACTCGGAGTCCTCGATGACGCCGCCGATGACCATCGTCGCGTCGCTCGGCATCGTCACCTGGGTCGTGATCGAGCGGCTCAGCGTGATGCCGCCACCGGTCACGTTGTTCGGGTCGAACGCGCCCACGAAGCGGCTGACCTCGAGGTTGATGTTGAGCCGCAGGTAGTTGTTGGGCGAGATCGTCGGCGAGATCTCGAGCGTGATGCCGGCTTCTCGCGGCGGGCCGACGCCGCTCTGCGTGGTCGCCGTGCCCTGGTTCTGCGTCTGCGTCGGGCGCGACTCGGTCGTGCGCACGACCGCGGTCTCGTTGTTGTTCACGAGCACGCTCGGCAGCGACAGGATGTTGGCGCGGTCGTCGGTCGACAGCGCGTTGATCAGCACCGGCACCGCGAAGTCGCTGCCGCTGATGATGCCGCCCGTCAGGCCCTGCAGGGGGTTGTCGAAGGCGGTCAGGCGGGCGTCCGGCAGGGCGTCGTCGTCGGTGTCCTGGAAGGTCGACTGGCCGAAGCTCGTGAAGCCGAACCCGCGCGTGAAGTCGCCGTTCTCCTTGAGGTCGATCAGGCCGAGCTCGACGCCGAAGCGGTCGAGGTCGCCGGTGGTCAGCTCGACGAGCGCCGCCTCGATCAGCACCTGCGGCTGCCGCCGGTCCAGCTTGTCGACCAGCGCCTGCACCTGCTTCCACTTGGTGCCCGCCGCCGAGATCAGCAGCGAGTTGCTCTCCTTGTGCGAGTTGATGACCGTGCGCCGCGTGCGCCGCGCGGCGGACGCGCCGCCGCTGCCCGGCGCCTGCGCCTGCTGTTCGGCGGTGTTGTCCTCCTGGAGGAACTGCCGCAGCGTGTCCTCGAGGTCCTCGGCGAGCACGTTCTTCAGGTAGATGACGCTCGCGGCGCCGTCGACCGGCTGGGCCGGCACGTCGAGCCGGGCGATCAGGTCGAGGGCCTCGCGCACCTGCTCCTGCGTGCCGCTTTTCACAAGCGCCTTCTCCCACCTAGGCCCGACCTCCTTCCCCTGCGGCTGGCCGGCGCTGCCGATGCCGCCGCCGCCGGGCTGACCGCCGCCCTGCTCCTGCAGCACCTGCTGGCGGATGCGGCTGCGGCTCTCGAGCACCTCGGTCAGGATCGGTTCGATCTCCTCCGGCGCCTGGTGCTCGAGCACGATCACCTGCACGACGAGGTTCGGCTGTTCGGTGGGCACGTCGACGAGCTTGAGCAGCTCGACGGCGGCGAACACCTGCGGGCCGAAGCCCTGCAGCAGCATCGCGGACGCGTTGCCGACGTTGCCGAGCGTCAGCGAGCCGCCCGCCTGCGCGCCGCCGGTGCTGGCGAAGAACGGCCGCAGCGCGTTGGTCGCGATCGTCGCGTTGATGTGCTTCAGCGGCACCGTCGTCAGGATCGGCACGCCGGTCTGGAAGCGGTACTGGGCGAGCTCGTCGGGCGTGACGTAGCGCGCGCCGTTGGTGACCTCGCGGCCGCGCTGGCCGGTCGTGAACACGATCTCCAGGAGCTCCAGGTCGCCCTCGCCGCGCGGCACGACGGCGAAACCCTTGATGTAGAGCATCGTCTGGAAGAACGAGTAGAAGTCCTCCTGGAAGCGGTCGCGCGGGATGCGGAACGTGCCGAGGAAGGACACCGTGCTGCCCTGCGGGCTCGCGCTCTGCAGCTCCGTGACGCTGAACGTGAACCGCTTGCCGGTGACCTCCTGCGCCCACTTGATGAACTCGGTGAGCTCCATGCCGTTGCTCTCGTTCATCGAGAAGGCGATGGTGTCGGTCGCTTCGTCGACGACCATGCGCGGCGTGCGGTCCTGCGGGTCCTGGCCGGCCGGCTGGCCCGGCACCTGGGCGAGCGCCGACGGGGTCGGCAGGAGGATCGCGAGGCAGGCAGCCAGCGGCGTGGCCGCGACCCGGAGCCGGGCGGCGAGGGGCAGCCGCGCGGCGAACGGGCGCCGGGGTGCGCGGCGGGGGCCGCGCGGGCTGGAGAGGCGAAGGGCGTCGTCGACGATCATCGTGTTCGGGCTTCGGCCCCGGGCGCCGGGGTCACGCGTTCCGCCTCGGACCGGCGGTCGCGGCGTTTTATTTCCGCCCTCCGTCTCGGGCCAGCGCGAACCGCGGCGATGCCGCGGATCCGTGGTTCGCGGGGCCGGAGATCCTTCCGACTTTCCGTTTGCGCTGTCGCCGCGCCACCGGTTGCATTCGTGGGACACGCCCGAGGTGACTCGCTCGGTGCGACGCGGGTCATGAAGCTGTCCGATCTCATCACCAGGGAGCTGGTCGAACTGCCGCTGCGCGCCGCCGACAAGTGGCAGGCGCTGGCGACGATCGCCCGCGTGCCGGTCCGCGCCGGGCGCTACCCGGAGGCGATGGTGGAGACGGTCGAGCAGGCGCTGGTCGTGCGCGAGCGCAGCATGACCACCGGCATGGAGCACGGCATCGCGATCCCGCACGCCGCCATCGACGGCATCGACGACCTGGTCGCCGTGCTCGGCCTCAATCCCGCCGGGATCCCGTTCGAGACCCTCGACGGCGAGCCCGCGCGCATCGTGATCGGGCTGGTCATCCCGCGCAGCAAGAAGCTCGCGCACATCAAGACGCTGGCCGAGATCGCGAAGCTGATGTCGAAGGCCGAGGTGCGCGAGCGCCTCCTGGCCTGCGAGTCGGCGGAGCAGGCGGTGCAGGCCCTGGCCGATCTGCAGGGCGCGCCGCGCTAGCCGCGCGGGCCAACGGAACGCCGACGTGACGGCCGCTTCGGGATCGGGTCCTGCCGCCGGTGTGTCCCCGTGCGACGAGCCGCTGCGCCGGCCGGGTATCCTGTCGGAGATGGTGTCGCCGGACCCGCTCC
>CALKYL010000018.1 GCA_938003515.1 uncultured bacterium | reverse complement strand
GCCGAAGACGATGTGGTGCAGCACCGCGCGGGCGCTCGGACGCACCTCGATGGCGCGCACCCAGCGGTCCTCGGGCAGCGCGATCGGGACGACGAAGCTGCGGTAGATGTCGGGGCCGTCCGCCGGCACCTCGAAGCCCTCGGCCATCGCGACGACGAGGTCGGGCTCGCCGAGCTGCCACCCGTCCGGGAAGTCCGGCAGCGGCGGCAGCGCCGCGGCCGGGCCTTCGGGCATGCCGCCGTCGACCCACGCGCGCAGCGTCGCGATCTCGGCGTCGTCGAGGCGCAGCTCGCCGCGGAACGCGCCGTAGCCGGGCTCCGGGTGCCACGGCGGCATGAAGCGGTCCTCGACGACGGCGAGCACGTTGCGGCCGCGCTTGCGCACGTCGCGGTAGGTCAGCAGCGGGAAGGGTGCGACCTCGCCGGGCCGGTGGCACGCCGCGCAGCGGGCGAACACGATCGGCGCCACGTGCTCGGTCCAGGTCGTCGCGGCCCCGGCCTGCGCCGCGAGCGGCGGCGCCGCCAGCAGCAGCAGCAGCGCCGCCGGCACGCTGCCGTGGGGGAGCCCGCGGGCGGAGGGAACGACGGCGGTGGGCGGGTGCATGCGGCAAGGTTGCCACGGCCGCCCCCCGCGGGGACAGGGTCGTCCTGGGAGAGGCGGCCCGGTGCGAGGGGCGCCCTCCGCTACTTGGCCGGCTTGCCGGTCTCCTGCGCGGTCTTCTGGTCGTCGAACGAGATCTTCAGCACGTTGCGATAGGCCGCGACGTCGCGGATGTCCTCGCCGCGCTTCTCGAGCAGCGTGCGCACCGCCTCCTGCAGCTGCGCGTCCTCCTGGGCGTCACCGAGCGCGCGCTGGCCCGGGTAGACCGCGCCGCGCAGGTCGCTGATCTGGTCGCGCACCTCGTAGCGCAGCCACCGGCGCACGTCGTCCTTGGTCAGCTGCGTGTCGAGGCCCTCGTAGAACTGGTCGAAGTCCGGGTAGCGCTGGGGGTCGCCGTCGTCGCCTTCGGCGAGCTCGCGGAACAGCTCCTCGTGGGCGGCGATGCGCTCGCGCACGTAGGTCTGGAACACGCCCTTCTTGATCAGCGCGAACACCGCGACGTTCTTCCAGGCGTCCTCGGGCTTCTGCTCGAGCAGCGGCAGCTCCTTGTCCGGCTTGACGCCCCAGTTCGGGTCGACGATGCGGCCCTCCTTGTCGTACTCGCGGTGCGGGCAGCGGCCGCTCGGCAGGTAGTACTTCGCGACCGTCAGCTTGATGTGGGCGCCCGGGTCGTACTTGCCGTTGTTGTTGTCGTCCGTGAACGGCTCGCCCTCCTGCCAGGTGCGGTCGCCGTTGAGGTCCTCGAACTCCTCCGGCGGGCTCGTGTTGAGGCCGAACAGGTTCTGCACGCTGCCCTTGCCGAACGACCGCTCGCCGATGATCACCGCGCGGTCGAGGTCCTGCAGCGCGCCTGCCGTGATCTCGCTCGCCGAGGCCGACAGCCTGTTGGTCAGCACCGCGAGCGGCAGCGTGCAGACGTCGCGGTCGCCGCGCGAGGTCGAATAGGAGCGCCGCGGCTCGGCCGGGCCCTCGGTGTAGACCACCAGCTCCTCGCCGCCGACGAACTGCTCGACGACGTCGCGCGCCTGGGTCAGGAACCCGCCGGTGTTGTTGCGCACGTCGAGCACGACGCCCTTGGCGCCCTTCTGCTGCAGATCCGCGAGGGCGACGCGCAGCTCGTCGCTGATGTTGCTGCTGAAGTTGATCAGCTCGACGTAGCCGATCTCCCCGGGGACCATCGTCCAGTTCTCGGCCAGTACCGACATCTGGCGCCTCACGTTCGTCAGCTCCTCGGGCTCCTGGAAGCCCGCGCGGAAGAACTTGAGCACGACCGGCGTCTCGGGTCGGCCCTTGAGCCGCTGGATGATCTCCTCGGTCGTGTGTCCGGCGGTCTCCCAGCCGTCGACCTCGAGGATCTTGTCGCCGCTGCGCATGCCGGCCTCGTACGCGGGCCCCGAGTAGATCGGGCGCACGATCGAGAAGTCGCCGTCCTGGTCGAAGTTGACGAACGCGCCGATGCCCCCGTACTCGCGGTTGAGGTCGAAGTAGAAGCGCTGGAACTCCTGGCTCGTGAAGAAGGTGCTGTGCGGATCGAGCCCCTCGAGCAGGCCCTTGGCAGCGAACTCGAGCATCTCGTCGTCGGTGATCTCGCTGCCGCGGATGTGCTGCACCTTGATGCGGCGCCGCAGCTCGTCGAGCAGCGCGTAGTCGTCGCTGGTCGCCGGCGCGCCGTCGCGCTGGCGCTGCACGAGGCTCGCGAGCGCGCGCTCGAACTGGCGGCGGTCCTCCTCGCGCTGCAGGTAGAGGCGCGCGCGCCGGCCGGCGTCCGTCGGCTGGTCGCGGATCTCGCGCAGGACCTGCCAGGCGCGCCCGCCCTCGGTGTTGATCTCGGCGAGCGCGAGCGCGCCGCGCTGCTGCAGGTCGCGGTCGGTCGACTGCAGGAACTGCTCGAGCACGTCCTTCGCGACGCCGCGCTGGCGGTTGCTGCCGACGCGCCACAGCGCGAGCGCGGCCTCGATGCGCACCAGCGGCGCGACCAGCTCGTCCGCGGCCGTCTTCTCGACGAGGTCGCGCACGTCGGGCAGCACGCGGGTGTTGAACAGCCGCTCCTCGCCGAGCACGGCCATCGCCGCGGCGCGCACCGCGGGGTCGCCGGTCGCCGCGACCGGCTGCAGGAGGTCGTAGAGGTCCTTGCCGAAGGTCGAGTCCTCGACGAGCTGGCGCAGGGCCAGCGCCGAGCACAGGCGCTGCTTGTCGCTCTGGCCCGGGGTGCCGACGACGGCGTTGCGGAAGCCGTCGAGGTTGCGGTCCGGGGCGACGTCGGCCAGGCGGTCGGCCAGCCCGTACAGCTCGGGCACCGGCAGGGTGTCGGCGGCGGCCAGCATCGTGCGCACCTGCTCGCGCAGGTCCTGCGCCGCGCCGGGGGTCGCCAGCGCGAACGCGCAGGTCAGGAGCAGCAGCAGGCCGGCGGGGCGGCGGTGGAGGACGGTCGGCGTCGACAGGGCGTTTCGCATGTGTGCTTCCAGGTGCTCGGGCGCCGGCCGCGGCCGGTTCCAGGCGTTCGATCGGCCTTCGCCACACCGCGAGGCAATCGAAAACGGGCCGGCGCGGGACCGCGACCGCGGCGCCGCGACGTCCCGGATCGGAACGATCGCGGGCATCGCGCCCGGCGGGGCGGCCGGACAGCACGTCTATACGTTGCGGTCGGCGGGTTGCCGAACGGATTTCGATGCGGAGCACCGCCGGATGCGCCGCTACTGTGGAGAACGTGGCCACGAAACCGCCCGATGGCAGCGATCCGGCCGGGTTGACGCACGTCGACGCCCGCGGCTGTGCCCACATGGTCGTCGTCGGCGGCAAGCCGGAAACGGCGCGGCGCGCCGTCGCGACGGCCGTCGTGCGGCTCGACGCCGAGACGCGCGGCCTGTTGCTGGCGGGCGCGCTGCCGAAGGGCGAGGCGCTCGCGGTCGCGCGGGTCGCCGGCATCCAGGCCGCGAAGGAGACCGCGCGCCTCGTGCCGCTGTGCCACCAGGTGCCGCTGAGCCACGTCGGGATCGGCTTCGAACCGGTCGACGACGACGCGGTGCGCGTCACCGCCGAGGCCAGGACGGTGGCCGCGACCGGCGTCGAGATGGAGGCGATGGTCGCCGCCAGCGTCGCCGCGCTGACGATCTACGACATGGTGAAGGGCCGCTGCCGCGGCGCGGTGCTCGAGCGCGTCGAGCTGCAGCACAAGTCCGGCGGCAAGTCCGGGACCTTCGAGCGGGGGCCCGGGGAGGCGGTCCCCTGAGCGCGAAACGCGTCGCGATCGTCGGCGCGACCGGCGCGGTCGGCCACGAGTTCCTGCGCGTCCTGGAGGACCGCGCGTTCCCGCTGGCGTCGCTGCGGCTGCTCGCGTCGCCGCGGTCGGCCGGTCAGCGGCTGCGCTTCCGGGGCGAAGAGCTCCCGGTCGAAGCGCTCGGCCCGGACTCGTTCGACGGCGTCGACGTCGCGTTCTTCTCGGCCGGCGGGCAGACGTCGCGGGAGCACGCCCCGAGGGCCGTCGCCGCCGGGGCGGTCGTCGTCGACAACAGCTCGGCGTTCCGCATGCACGAAGAGGTGCCGCTGGTCGTGCCCGAGGTCAACCCCGCCGCGATCGCCGGCCACCGGGGCATCGTCGCGAACCCCAACTGCTCGACGATCCTGTTGGTGCTCGCGCTCGCGCCGCTGCACCGCGCGGCCGGCCTGCGCTCGGTGGTGGTCTCGACCTACCAGGCGGCGTCGGGTGCCGGCCAGCGCGCGATGGAGGAGCTGCGCGAGACGACGCGTGCCAGGCTCGCCGGCGCGCCGGTCCCGGAACCCGCGGCGCTGCCGCAGCCGCTCGCGTTCAACCTGTTCCCGCAGGTCGACGTGTTCCAGCCCGACGGCTTCACCAAGGAAGAGGACAAGATGCTGCACGAGACGCGCAAGATCCTCGGCCTGCCGGCGCTGCCGGTCGACGCGACCTGCGTGCGCGTGCCGGTCGAGCGCTGCCACTCGGAGTCGGTGGCGGTCGCGCTCGAGCGCGAGCTGTCGGTCGAGGAGGCGCGCCGGGTGCTCGCGGCCGCGGACGGCGTCGAGGTCGTCGACGATCCCGACGCGGCGGGCGCGCGGCGGTATCCGATGCCGGTCGCCTACACGGGACGGGATCCGGTCGGGGTCGGCCGGGTGCGCGTCGGGCGCGTCTTGCGGCCGGGGCTGACGTTCTGGTTGGTGGGCGACCAGCTGCGCAAGGGCGCGGCGGGCAACGCGGTGCAGATCGCGGAGCGGGCGGAGGGGCGGACGGGGGGCGGTTGGTTCCGGGTCGGGGTCGCTCCGGGTCGGGGTCGCTCTGGGTC
>CALKYL010000017.1 GCA_938003515.1 uncultured bacterium | reverse complement strand
ACGTCGCCGCCGCGGTGCGCCACGGCCGCGCCGCCGAGAGCGAGCTGCTGGCGGCGAAGGAGCGGCTGTCGCGGTCGCGGGGATACGGACTGCTCGACACGCTCGGCGGCGGCGCCATCGTCGGCAGCGTCAAGCACGGCGCGTTCGACGCGGCGCGCGCGCACGTCGTCGCCGCCGGTCGGCATCTGCGCGACATGTCGGCGCGCATGACGCTCGTCGCGGAGCGGCTCGAGGCGGTCGAACTCGGGCACGCGACCAGGCTCGCCGACCTCCTGCTGGACAGCCTCCCGGTCGACCTGTTCGTGCAGGCGCGCATGCGCGAGGCCGGCGAGCGCGTGCAGGAATCGCTGGACCGGCTGCGGCCCGCGGTCTGGCAGGCCGAGCGGCGGCTCCGCGAGGTCGCCCGGCTGCACGACGAGGCGGTCGCCGCCCGCGACGCGTGGATCGTCGCCGCCCGCTGACGGCGCCGCACGGCCTGACTACACTTCGCGGCCATGGAGCAGCGCCTCACCGGACGTCGTCTCTCGGCACTCGCCTGCCTCTGGGCCCTGACGGCGTGCAGCGGCGCGCCGCGGCTCGAGCCGACCCCCGGCGCGTTCGGCTTCGACAACGCCCTGTCCGCGTGGCGCGCCGGCAGCACGGGCGGCAGGGGGCCCGACGCGACCTGGGCCCAGCGCGCCGACCCCGGCGCGATCTCGCCGCCGAACGTGCTGGCGGTCACCGAGATCGACCACGACTCCGAGGACCGCTTCAACGTCTTCTGGCGCGACCTGCCCGCCTTCCAGGACGGCCGCCTGTCCCTGGCCGTGCGCGCCGACGCCGGCGTCGTCGACCAGGGCGGCGGGCCGATGTGGCGCGTGCAGGACGCGGACAACTACTACGTCTGTCGCTTCAACCCGCTCGAGGCGAACTACCGCGTCTACGTGGTCCGAGACGGCGTGCGGCGGCAGCTCGCCACGGCGCTCGCCGACGTGCGGGTGGGGCAATGGCACCGGATCGAGGTCGCCCACGAGGGCGACCACATCGTGTGCTGGCTCGACGGCCTGAAGCTGCTCGACGTGCACGACGACACGATCCTCGTGACGGGCGGGGTGGGCCTCTGGACCAAGGCCGACGCCCGCACCTCCTTCGACGACTTCGCGGTGACGCCGGCTCTGCGGTAGGACCTCGCGGCCGGCTTCGGCGCCGGCGATCGGCCGGAATCGGGCAGGTCGGGCGAGACGTCGGCGCGCGCGCGGCACTGACCGCCGTATGGCGTGTCCGCTACGCGTCCGGCCCGGAACCGTCGCCGCGCCGCATCGTCTGACCGAGTCGTGCGATCGCGCGGCCGAGCAGGTTGCGCACCGACGGCACCGTGCGGCCCATGTGCGCGGCGACGTCGACGTGCGGCAGCCCGACCAGGCGGGCGAGCACGACCACCTCCCGGTAGTCGTCGGGCAGTTCGTCGAGCGCCGCCTCGAGCCGTTGGATCTCCTCCTGGTCCATCACCTCGCGGCTCGGCGTCAGGCCCTCGTAGGCGGCGCTGTCGGGCAGCAGCTCCTCCCGCGCCGGATCGCGGCGCTGCCGGCCGAAGAACCGGGCGCGTTCGCGCAGCTTGTTCATCGCCGCGGTCAGGAGCCAGCTGAGGAACGCGCCCTCGCCGCGGAACTCGAAGCGCCCGCGCTCCTCGAGCACCTCGCGGCAGATCGACTGCACCACGTCGGCCGTCGCTTCGCGGCGCCGCAGGCCCGGTCCCATGTGCACGCGCACGTAGGCGTGCAGGCGCGGCAGGTAGCGCGCCACGAGCCGGTCGAGCGTCGCGTCGTCGCCGCGCGAGGCGCCGTCGAGCAGGTCGTCCAGTTCCTCGGGCACGGCACGAGGTTACAGCAGGTAGCATGCAGAGCGCGAGACCATGGCTGAGCACCGAGAGGGCCGCGTCGCGGACGAGCTGCCGGAGCTCCCCGAGGAGCTCGAAGCCCGGGTCTACGAGATCTGGTTCGACGGGGAGGCGGCCACCCGCCGCGCCTCGCTGGACCGGCTCTGCGACGAGCACCCGCGGTGGCGCGCGGCGCTGCGGGCGCACATCGCGGCGATCACCGTCGGGGACGACGTGCTCGGCCGGGCGCGCGAGCCGCTGCAGGAGGCCGCGCTGCCCGAACGCGTCGGCCCGTTCGAGATCCGCGAGCTGATCGGCGAAGGCGGCTTCGGGACCGTCTACCGCGCCGAGCAGCGGGAGCCGGTCGCCCGCACGGTCGCGCTCAAGGTGCTGCACCGGAGCCGCATCGACGAGCGCTCGCAGCTGCGCTTCCAGGTCGAACGCCAGACCCTCGCGCGCATGCAGCACCCCGGCATCGCGCAGATCTACGACGCCGGCCGCACGCCGGACGGCGTGCACTACTTCGCGATGGAGCTCGTCGACGGTGAGCCGATCACGCGCTTCTGCGACCTTCGGAAGCTGTCGATCCCGGAGCGGCTCGCGCTGTTCCTCGACGTCTGCGCGGCCGTGCAGCACGCGCACCAGCGCAGCGTCGTGCACCGCGACCTCAAGCCCGGCAACGTGCTGGTGTCGGACCGGGACGGCCGCCCGGTGCCGAAGGTCATCGACTTCGGGGTCGCGAAGGTGCTGTTCGACGAGGCCGTCGACACGCTGCTGACCCGCGAAGGCGCGCTCGTCGGCACGCCGGCCTACATGAGCCCCGAGCAGGCGGCCGGCCGCGCGGTCGACACCCGGACCGACGTCTACGCGCTCGGCGTGCTCCTGTTCGAGCTCCTGACCGGGGACCTGCCGTTCCCGCGGCGGCTCCTGCAGACCGCCAACGTCGCCGAGATCGTGCGGGTCGTCTGCGACCACGAGCCGCGCTCGTTCCGCTCGGCGGTGATCGAGGCCGAACGCGGCCCGGCGGGCGTCGCCGAACGGCGCGCGACGGCCGAGGGCGCGCTGCTGCGCCGGCTCCGCGGCGACCTGGAGTGGATCGTGCGCCGCGCGCTGGCCAAGGACCCGGACAGCCGCTACCAGACGGTCGCAGCGCTGATCGAGGACGTGCAGCGCTACCGACGCAGCGAACCGGTGCTCGCGCGCGAGCCGGCCGCGCTCTACGTGCTGCGCCGCTTCGTCGCGCGCCATCGGCTCGCGGTCGCCGCGACGATCGCGGGCACGCTGCTCGTGGCCGCGGTGATCGTCGGGCTCGCGTGGTCGCTGCGGCAGGTCGACGACGCGCGGCGCACGGCGGTCGAGCGCGGCGACGCGGCGGTCTTGAGCGCGTACGCGGCGAACCTCGCGGCCGCGCGCGCGGCCCTGGAGATCGGCGACGCGCCCAAGGCCGTGCAGCACCTCGACGCCTGCGGCGGCGCGCTGCGCGACTGGGAGTGGCGGCACCTCGCCGCCCGCTGCGACGGCGCCGACGAGACGTTCGAGACGGCGCTGCCGATCACCGGCGTGCACTGGCTGACCGAGGACGAGCTGCTGCTCTGCTACGCGAGCGGCCTGCTCGAGGTGCGCGGCCGCGACGGCCGCATGAGCCGGGGCTACTTCCTCGAGGGTTGTCATCGGTCGGTGCTGCACCGCGAGAGCGGGCGCCTCGTCGCGCAGACCGGCGGCCGCCTGGTCGCGCTCGATCTCGCCGACGGCTCGCGCCGCGTGCTCGCCGAAGGCGCCGACGCCGTCGAGCCGCGCTCGCTCGCGGTGTTCCCCGACGGCGCGCGCGCGCTGACGTCGCGGAACAGCGGCGTCGTCACCGTCTACGACCTGGCCGGTGACGCGGACCCGTCGGTGTTCTGCCGCATGGACACGTTCGCGTGGGCGATGGCGTTCACGCCCGACGGCGAACGGCTGGTACTCGGCACCGACCACGGCGTGGAGGTGCGCTCCGGGCGCACCGGTGCGCTCCTGTGCTCGGGAGACGCCGGTCGCGAGGGCGTCAAGTCGCTCGCGATCTCCTTCGACGGCGCCGTCCTGTTCGCGGGCTGCGGCGGTTCGCTGCAGAAGCGGTCGGTGGCCACGGCCGAGCTCTTGCAGGTGCGCGAGACCGGCACCGAGACGCACCACGTCGCGGTCTCGCCGGACGGTCGGTGGGTCTACTCGAGCCGCGGCTGGTGGCGCGGGGCGATCACGGCGTGGCACGCCGACACGCTCGAGCCCGAAGGCGGCCTGTTCGGGCACGCCGTCGGCGTCGTCGCGCTCTCCGTGTCCCCCGAGGGCGGCCGCGTGGCGAGCGCGTCGCGGGACCGCGTGGTCAAGCTGTGGTCCGCCGAGCCGCCGCCGGTCGCGGTGGAGCTGTGGGCCGGCTACGACGCGAACGACCTGTCGACGACCGCCGACGGATCGGCGTTCGCCGTCGTCGACACGAAGGGCCGGCTGTTCGTCTGGGACGCGGGGACCCTGCGCTCGCTCCACGAGATCGAGACCGGGGCCAACCTGTACGGATGCGCGCTGACCGACGACACCGTCTACGTCGGCGGGTCCAGGCTGGTCGCGATCGACCGCGCGACCGGCGCGCGGCGCGCGGTGGACGTGACCGGCGCGCCGCTCGGCAAGCTCGAGCTCGACGCGTCGGAGCGCCTGCTCGTCGCGAGCACGTTGTATCGCGGGCGGGTGCGCGTCTTCCGCGTGCCCGAGCTCGAGCTGCTGCACGACGTCCAGGCGCCGGTCTCGCACTCGTTTGCCCGCGAGGGCGACCGGTTCGTGTTCGTCGGCACCGACGAGCGATTGCACTGGTTCGACGCGGCGGCCGGGCGGTTCGTCGCCAGCGCGCCGGGCGCGGCCGGGATGTTCACGGTCGCGGCGGGCGGCGGCGAGCTGTTCGTCACCGGCGAGGCGATGCGCCGCCGTGCTGCCGGCGCCGACGCGCTGTCGCCGTTCGGTCGGGCGTCGAGCCCGATGAGCGCGGCGGTGTCGCCGGACGGCCGCCGCATCGCGATCGGCACCGGGGAGGCCCAGGTCGCGATCTGGGACCGCGCCGGCAGCGAGCTGCTCGTGCTCGACGACGCGCTCAAGCCGGTCGAAGGCGTCGCGTTCGTCGCCGGCGGCCGCCGGCTGGTCGCGCTCAGCCACCTGCCCGGCTCGCCGTCGTACGTCGTGGTCTGGAGCGCGCCGCCCGAGGTCGAACTCGCGCCGCGCTGAGCTCGCCGGGCCGCAGCGCTACCATCGGGGCATGTCGAAACCGGGGTCGTCGGGTCTCGCGCTCGCGCTCACGCTCACGCTCGCCTCCGTCCCAGGCGCCGCCGCGCAGCAGAACGGACCCGAGGCGTGTCCGCCGGCGCTCCGCTTCGGCACCGTCCCGGTCGGCGGCACCGTGCAGGGCTCGACCCGGCTCGAGTGGGGGGCGGACGCCGCGGGTGACGCACGGGTCGACGCGCCGCCGTTCGTGCGCGTGCTCTACTGCCGGCCCGATCGGCTCGCGATCCAGCTGCGGCTGGAAGCGCCGGGCGCGCTCGAAGGCACCATCCGGGTGCATCGCGGCGACCGCGAGCTCGCGGTTCCGGTCGCGGCGGTCGCGCTGCCGCCGTTGCCCGGCCAGACGCGCGTGCTGTTCGTCGACGGGCCGTTCGATGCGCAGTCGACCGACGACGACGCCGTGTTCGATCCGGCGCGTCGCGTCGTCGCCGCCGGCAAGCTCGCGGCCCACTACGTCGTCGAGCCCGTCCACGGCAACCGCCTGGACGTCGACCGGTTGCGCCTCGCCGACGTCGTCCTGCTGTGCGAGAACGGCCTGCTGCGGCTGACGGACCACGACGTCACCCTGCTGCACGGCTTCGTCTGCGGCGGCGGCCGCGTCGTCGTGTGCGCGAGCTCGTTCTACGCGGGCACGGTCCGGAAGGCGAACGAGGTCGTCGAGGCGTTCGGGCTCGAGATGCACGACGAAGAGCCCCCGGGCGCGGCCGTGCTCCGCGCCGATGCGGACGCGCTCGCCGCCGATCCGCTGGCCGTCGGCGTCGCCGGGCTCGCGTGGCCGCGGCCGACGCCGACCGAGCTGCGCGACGAACGCGCGCAGCCGCTCGTGACGCTCGACGTCTACCCCGCGTGGCCGGTCGCCGCGGTCGCACGCACCGCCGGCGGCGGCGAAGTCGTGACGCTCGGCGTGCCGCTGTGGTGGACGTGGATCGGGCTCGATCCGGGCAACGAGCGGCTGATGCGGAACCTGCTGACGCGGGCGCCGCGCTGACGCGAACGCCCCGTGCCATCGCCCGCGCGCGCGCGCGTGGCCGCGGCGAGGTCGGTCGGTCGATAGAGCGACCGAAGCCCCGTTCGCATGGCAGGAACCGACATCGCCCTCGTCGGCATGGCGTGCCGAGTGCCCGGCGCCGCCGACCTGGACGCGCTCTGGGCGCTGCTGCGCGACGGCCGGTGCGCGCGCCGCGAGCTGTCGGACGACGAGCTGCGCCGCGCCGGCGCGCTCCCCGAAGAGCTCGAGGACCCCGCCTACGTGCGGGCCGCGATGGTT
>CALKYL010000016.1 GCA_938003515.1 uncultured bacterium | reverse complement strand
CCTGCAGGCCACGATCGGCTGCTCGTGGAACAAGTGCACCTACTGCGACATGTATCGCGACAAGGAGTTCGCGGTGCGGCCGCTCGCCGACACGCTCGCCGACATCGCCGCCGCCGGCGCGGCCCACGGCGAGAGCGTGCGCAAGGTGTTCGTCGCGGACGGCGACGCGCTGGTGCTCGACCTCGCGCACTGGCGCGCGATTCTGACGGCGTGTCGGGACGCGTTCCCGGCGCTGCGGCGCGTGTCGTGCTACGCGATGGCGTCGAACGTGCTCGCGAAGACCGACGCCGAGCTCGCCGAGCTGCGCCGGCTCGGGCTCGAGCTGCTCTACGTCGGCCCCGAGAGCGGCGACGACGTCACGCTGAAGCGCATCGCCAAGGGATCGACCGCCGCCGACCACGCGGCCGCCGCCGCGCGCGCGCACGCGGCCGGCATGCGGCTGTCGGTGATCTTCCTGCTCGGCGCCGGCGGCCGCGACCGCAGCGAGCAGCACGCCGTCGCCTCGGCGGAGCTCGCGACCGCGATGGACCCGCGCTTCCTGTCGGCGCTGACGTTGACGGTCGTGCCGGAGACGCCGCTCTGGCGCGCCGAGCAGAAGGGGCTGTTCACGCTGCCGGACGTCCCGGCGACGCTGCGCGAGCTGCGCACGTTCGTCGCACGTGCGAACCCGCGCGACGCGGTGTTCCGCAGCAACCACGCGTCCAACCGGCTCGCGGTCGGCGGCCGGCTGCCGCGCGACCGCGACGCGATGCTCGCGGCGATCGACGGCGCGTTGCGCGGCGAGGTCGCGCTCCGGCCCGAATGGCTGCGCGGCCTCTGACGCGAGGCCCGCTCGAGGCGAGCGTGACGCGTCAGCTCGGTGCGCGTCGCGCCAGTTCGGCGACCCAGGCGACGTGCTCGGCGTCGGCGAGCCCGCGCGCGAGCGCGTCGAGCACGTCCGCCAGCCGGCCGCCGAGCAGCGCTCGTGCGTCGAGCCACAGCCCGGGGAACGCCTCGCTGCGGAGCAGCCCGTCATGGCCCGCCGCGAGCGGCACGTAGGCGCCGTCCCGCAGCACGAACCAGTCGAGCGCTCGGTCGAGCACGCGCCAGACGACGTACTCGCGCACGCCGTTGCGCCGATACGCGCGCAGCTTGTCGTGCAGGTCGTAGCTCGCGGTGCTGGCGGTGACCTCGGCGACGAGCTCGGGCGGCCCGTCGACGTAGCCGCCGACGGTGCGGGTGCTGCCGCCGCGGCGCGGCTCGACGCGCAGCAGGGCGTCGGGCTGCGGCTCGTTGTCGAGGTCGAGCAGCACGGTCGTGTTGTCGCCGACCTCGACGCCCGGTGTGCGCGCCGCGTAGTGGACGAGCCAGCCGATCAGATGTGCGTGCGGCACTCCGTGGCGCTCGTGCGAGACCGGCGACGGCATGTAGACCACCCCCTCGATCAGCTCGGCCTTCTTGACCTTCGGCATCGCGCGATACCGACGCTCGAACTCGGCGCGCGTCAGGCGGTCGCCGGCGACGAGTTCGGGCACGGTGGCGTTCGGATCGGTCAAGGTCGGCACGTGGGGGAGTGGTCCCGCACGGCGCATTATGGCACGGAATGTGGTTCTCGCCGCGGCCGGCGCGCGCGATGCTGCAGGCCATGGAGACGCTCGGGATCTACTACGCCACCAACCGCCGCCACGAAGGCGACGACCGCTGGCGTCCGCTGCGCTACGGGCGCGCGTTCTCGGCCGACGGCATGGAGAACCTGCGCTTCGGATGGGTCGAGGTCGACGTCGACGGCCGCGCCGTGCGCCGCGCGCTCGAGCGCGACACCGGCTTCGGCCGCGGCAGCGGCGGCGAGCTCGCCGCGCTGTTCACCAAGGCGGCCGCCAGGGCGCGCATCGAGGCGTATCCGGAGAAGATCGACCCGACGCGCTCCGAGCAGGTGCAGCGCGCGAAGCTCGGCAGCAAGGCGATGTTCGCCGATCTGCGCCGCGACATGCTGCAACGCTGCGACGTGCTCGTCTACGTGCACGGCTTCAACGTCTCGTGGGAGGAGGCGGTCGGCGCGGCGCTGGCGCTGCAGGAGATGCAGAACCGCCAGGGCGTCGGCGACCCGGCCCAGGAGACCGCCGTCGTGCTGTTCAGCTGGCCGTCCGACGGCCTGGCGCTGCCGTTCGTCAGCTACAAGTCGGACCGCAGCGAGGCGAAGGGCTCGGGCTACGCGTTCGCGCGCGGCCTGCTCAAGCTGCGCGACCATCTCGCTGCCTTGACCGACCGCGCGGGCGGTGCTGCGGGTGCCGGCCGCGCGTGCCCGCAGGATCTGCATCTCCTGTGCCACTCGATGGGCAACTACGTGCTGCAGAACGCCCTCGAGCGCATGCGCGACTTCACGCCCGGCACCGCGCTGCCGCGGCTGTTCGACCACGTGTTCCTGTGCGCGGCCGACGTCGACGGCGACGTGCTCGAACCCGGTCGGCCGATGGGCGACCTGCACGAGCTGGCGCGCACGGTCTCGGTCTACCACAACCGCGGCGACGTCGCGCTGCACGTCAGCGACTACACGAAGGGCAACCCGGACCGCCTCGGCAGCTACGGCGCGGCGCGCGCGGCGCTGCTGCCCGACAAGATCGAGCAGATCGACTGCAGCGCGATCGTCGGCGGCCTCGTCGAACACAGTTACTACCTCGACGGCCGCGTCGCCGACGACATCCTGCGCAGCATCGACGGCGTCGCGGCCGACGACCAGACGCGCACGCGCGTGCAGAAGCCCGGCGCCGGCGTGCGCTGGATGCTCGGCTAGGGGGCCGCGGACCCGGTCGGGTGCGCGGTCGGGCCGGCCTCGGCCGGCCCCGCGGTCACAGCCTGCCGAGCGTGGCCTCGAGCGCGTTGCTGCTGGTCAGCCGCACGATGCCGCCCTGCGCGTCGAGCTCGAGCGCGACGACCTGCGTGCGCACCACCAGACCGGTCAGGCTCGGGTCGGTCGGGATCGCGAGCGCGGTCGCGACCTGGCCGCCGGTCGGCAGCAGCGCCTCGAGGATCTCGGGCAGCTGGTAGACCGAGCAGCCGCCGCCGCCGGGCAGCGGCAGCAGCGTCGGCTGGCTGCCGATCACGTGCACCGCGAGCGACGGGGTCGTCAGCCCGGTCGCCGTCGAACGCAACGTCGCGCCGAGCCACGGCAGCGAGTCCGCGGCGAGCGACACGGGCCCGGCCGCGCCGGTGCACCCGGTGCCCACCGGCGCGATCGAGGCCGCGCACGGCGCCGTGAGCCGCACGAAGCCGGCGCTGACGCTGCCGGCGGCGAGGATCGGGCCGCCGCCGAGCAGCAGATCGCCGTCGCGCGCGACGGCGGCCGTCGCCGCGAGGTCGGTCTGCGTGCGCACGACCGGGCCGAACGCGCTCCACCCCACGCCGTCGTAGCGCACGAACGCGACCGTGCCGTCGAGCGCGCGGCCGATCGCGAGCACGTCGCCGCCGGGCAGCGAGGTGAGCACGT
>CALKYL010000015.1 GCA_938003515.1 uncultured bacterium | reverse complement strand
GTGGTTGCTCCTCGTCCCGGCGATGCGGCTGGTCGTGCTGCAGCCGGACAGCACGACGCCGTGCGTGCTGCTGCCGCGCCCCGACGCGGTGGTCTACCTGCCGAGCTTCCAGAGCGTGTCGATCGCGCTGCCGGCCGCGGTGCGGCCCGTGACGTTCTGGGTGCAGGGCGTCGAGTTCGGCGCGCAGCTGCTGACGACCGGCGGGTTCCGCGTCGACGCGAACTGACGGCGGCGGCGCGACGAGACGGTCTGCGCGGGGCGGCATCCACCAGCGCCGCGGCTCAGCCGAGCGGCCGCGGCCGGCCCGGCTCGCCGAGCGCGCACTCGAGCGCCGCGCGGTCCCAGCCGCCGCGCTCGGCGGCGCGTTCGTAGGTGCTCTGCAGGAACGCGAGCAGCGTCGCGCGCGGGTCGTCGGCGGTGCGCACCGCCTCGTAGGGCAGCACGAACTCGCCGAGCCGCTCGTCGTAGCGCGCCGCCGCGGGCCGCACCGCGCCGTCGCGGAACCCGGCCGGCTCCGGATACGCGTACGAGTAGAACAGCGCGTCGGCGTCGGCGTTGCCGGGCCAGAAGCCCGCGCTGCTGACCTCGTGCGAGTACGCCTCGTGGGTGATCGCGTCGGGCAGGTTCGGCAGGCCGCCGGGATGGCGCGGCGCCGGGCGGCCGCTGAAGCGCGTCACGGCGAGGTCCATCGCGCCCCAGAAGAGGTGCACCGGGCTCGCCTTGCCGAGGAATCCCGTGCGGAACTCCGACAGCACCAGGTGCGCCTGCACGAGCGCGCGCCACAGCGACGTCACGAAGTCGGCGTCGTAGGGCCGCGGTGCGTCGTCGTCGCGGAACGGCGTCGCGTCGGGCATCTCGTTGGGCCGGTCGTGGAACGCGACGCGGAGGCCGGTCGCCTCGAGCATGCCGACGACGTGCTGGTGGAACGCGGCGACGCTCATCGGCCCGAGCGCGAGCGTCAGGCCCTCACCGTCGGTCGGCATCAGCGTCAGACGGTGCGAGCGCAGGTCCAAGTCGATCTGGAACGCGCGGCCGCCGTGCGGGATCAGGCCGGTGCCCAGGCCGTAGGCGTGCACGTAGAGCGGCACGTGCCACGAGTGGTTGAGCCAGGGCGTCGCCGCCGTGCGGATCTTGCCGACGATCTGCATCCAGAGCTGCAGCGTCGTCAACGTGGCGGCGGCGTCGGGGTGGCGCAGATCGGGCCAGGCGTCGTGCTCCGTCATGACGAGAGCATAGTCGCAGGCCCGCGGCCGGATCGGTGATCGGACGTTCGGCTCAGGGCGCGCCGACGTCGCGCCGCGGCATCGCGGCCGCGTAGGCCGCCGTCAGCACGAGCAGGGTCGTGACGGCGATCTTGCCCGCCAGCGCCGGGCCGCCGGGGCCGGCGTCGCCCGCCGGCGCGGCTGCGAGCCCGAGGGAATGGGCCAGCGCGCCGCCGACGAGCAGACCCATGACGGCGACGAACGCGTCGCCGTTGCCTTCGCCGGTCAGCACGATCAGCCGCACCGGGCAGCCGCCGCACAGAGCGCCGGTCAGGCCGACGAGCGCGAGCGCGAGCGTGTTCCACGGCCAGTCGCCGTGGGCGATCGGGCCGACGAGACCCGGCGCGAAGCGGCCGCCGATCGCGAGCACGGCCGCGAACGCGACGACCAGCGCCCCCGCGGCGACGAGCATCGGGCGCGGGCCGGCGAACACCTGGCGCGCGGCGTTCACGCCGCAGAACCCGGTGGCCGACAGGGCCGCGCCCGCGGCGCCACCGAGCAGCAGCGCTGCGATCCACGGCGCGTGGGCGGGCGGCCCGGCCCCTCCGGGACCGGGACCGGCGAGCACGCCGCCGAAGGCGAACAGCGTGAGCGTCGCCGCGACCGCTACCGGCCCGCAGAGGCCGACCGCGAGCGGCACTTCGTGCGTCCTCCCGATCGAGTAACCGCGCTGCTCGAACGCGCGCCCGAGGCCGACGCCGGCGACGAAGCCCGGCAGCGCGAGCCAGGCGGCGAGGTCGCCGCCGCCGAGGCGCTGCAGCATGCGGAACGGGCAGCCGAGGAACACGAGCGCGCCGATCGCCATCGCGACCCCGAGCACGAAGCGCGCGCCGGCGTGGGAGCCCGAACGGCCGACGTGGCGGCCGCTGATCAGCGAGTACAGGAGGGCGCCGACGACGAGCCCCGCGACCTCGGGACGGAACACCGCGGGGCCCAGGTGCAGCCGCAGCGCGCCGGCGACGTCGCGCACGAAGCACGCGCCGCACAGGCCCATGTTGCCCGGGTTGCCGAGCAGCACGAGCGCGCCCGCGAGCGCGCCGACGGCGGCGACCAGCGCGATGCCCGCGCGCCGCCGGGCCGAAGACGAGTCGCCGCGCAACATCGCGGCAAGTGTGCCCTGGCGCGGCGTCGCTGTCAGCAGGTCGCCGTCGTCCCCCGTCCCCGGCGCGGGCTCACGCGCGGCGGAACCAGAGGATCGCGTCCCACGCGCGCTTCGCGGTCGCCTCGTCGATCTCGAACGAGTACGGCCCGCCATCGGCGGTGATCACGTCCGACACGACGGTCTCGATCGGCTGGCTCTGCTTGTCGAACAGGCCGACCGCGATCCTGACCGTGCCGAACAGCGCGTGCTGGTCCGCGAGCTGGTAGGGCGAGAGGGTCATCCTGGTGCCGTCGACCAGGTGCAGCTTCCACCCCTTCGCGATCGGGCCGCTGCCCTTGGTGCCGGTCGCCTCGAGGTGCACGAGGCTCGCGGTGCCGGTGGTCGGCCCGTACTTCCACGCGAGCTCGCGGTTCCGCCAGTCGCTCGGCGCCGCGTCGGCGCTGCACGCGCAGGCGAGCCACGACAGGGCGAGGACACGAAGACGACCGCGAGAGCTCGACACCAGCATGCGGGCGACGATGCGGATCGTCGCCGGCGAATGCAAGTCGGCGCACGGGTCCCCAGGAGTCGTCCGCCGAGTCCCGCCGTCTCGCAGAGCGACGCCGACCCGGATGGGACCGCCGCAGCGCGCTTCTGGTAGCGTGCCTCGGATGCCTCGCACCCTCTCGGACGACGTCCACCTCGTCGGCGACACCCTCGGACGCGTGCTGCGCACCATCGGCGGCGAACACGTGTTCGAGGCGGTCGAGACGATGCGACGAAGCGCGAAGGCGGCGCGCGAACCGGACGCGACCCCGGCCGCCGACGACGCACGTCGACGGCTCGCGGAGGTCGCCGACGCGCTGCCGCCCGAGGTCGCGCTCGAGGTCGTGCGCGCCTTCACCCTGTACTTCCAGCTGGTCAACGTCGCGGAGGACGTCAACCGCACGCGCGAGCTGCGCCGGCGCGAGGTCGTCGACGGCCCCGAGGCGGTCGCGGAGTCACTCGCCGCCGCGATGCAGGAGCTCGCGGCAGGCGGCGCCACCCGCGAGGCCGTGCTCGAGGCCCTCGGGTCGTTGCGGCTCGGGTTCGTGTTCACCGCGCATCCGACCGAGGCGCGGCGCCGCACGACCGAGCGCCTGCTCGCCGAGGTCCGGCGCGGTCTCGAACGGCGCGACCGCGAGCAGCTGGTGCCGACCGAAGAGCGGCGCGAGGAGCGGCGCCTCAGCGCGACCGTCGAAGCCCTCTGGCAGCACGGCGCCGAGCGGCCCGAGCGGCCGGAGGTGCTCGAGGAGGTCAAGGCGGGGCTGTGGTACGTCGAGCACGTATTGCTCGACGTCGTGCCGAGGCTGCTGCGCCGGCTCCGCGCCGGTCTCGCGGCGGAGTTCGGGCCGATCGATCCGCTCGACGTACCGCCGGTGGTGCGCTTCGGTTCGTGGATGGGGGGCGATCGCGACGGCAATCCGTTCGTCGACGACGCGGTGACGGAGCGAACGCTGGAGCTGCACCGCCGCGTCGCCGTCGACCGCTACGTCCGGGACGTCGAAGCCCTCGTCGACCCGCTCGCCGCGGTCGACGCGCGACTCGGCCCGCACCCCGAGCTCGACGCCGCGCTCGCCCGCGCGGAGGCCGCCGTGCCCGAGATCGCGAGAGCGACGCTCGAGCGCAACCCGCGCGAGCCGCTGCGACGGCTGCTGACGTTCGTGCGCGCGCGCCTCGAGCGCGCGCGGGACTTCGCGGCGGGCGGCTATCCGGACGCGCACGCGCTGCTCGAAGACCTCGTCGCGATGCGGTCGGCGCTGGTCGGCGCGCGCGCCACGGCGCTCGCCGACGACCTCCTGCTCGACCTCGTGCATCGCGTGCGCGTCTTCGGCTTCCACCTTCTCGGCCTCGACGTGCGCGAAGACAGCCGCGTGCACCGCGCCGTCGTCGCCGAGCTGCTCGGTGATCC
>CALKYL010000014.1 GCA_938003515.1 uncultured bacterium | reverse complement strand
CGACCACCGAGATCTACACTCTTTCCCTACACGACGCTCTTCCGATCTACCGCGGTGCGTTCGCTGATCGACGCCGAGCTGGACCTCGACGGCGAACGCCTGCTCGGCCTCGGCGGCACGCGCCTCTACTTCGACCTGCAGGTGCAGAACGGCCCGGACGGCAGCCGCGACACCGGCGACTTCCAGATCTACTCCAACATCGACGGTCCGGACCGGGTGCAGCTGGCGCAGGTGTTCCTCGAGCAGACGCTGCTCGACGGCGCCTTGCGCTACAAGCTCGGCAAGCAGGACGCGAACAGCGACTTCGCGTTCGTCGAGCACGGCCTGCCGTTCCTGCACTCGTCGTTCGGCTTCACGCCGACGGTGCTCGGCTTCCCGACCTACCCCGACCCGTCGTTCGGCGCGGCGGTGTTCCTGCAGCCGGGTGGCGGCGTCTACCTCGACGGCGGCGTGTTCGACGGCGCCACGCAGGCCGGCCTCGCGACCGGCCCGCGCGGGCCGCGCACGGCCTTCGGCAGCCCGAGCGACCTGTTCGCGGTCGCCGAGACCGGGCTGCTCTGGGACGGCGGCGCTCCGGGCCGCGTCGGCGTCGGCGCCTGGCGCCACACCGGCGCGTTCGCGCGGCCGGACGGGTCGATCGACCACGGAACCGCGGGCTACTACGCCATCGCCGACCAGTTCGTCTGGCGCCCGCGCGACGCCGCGGACGGCCGCGGCGTCGGCGTGTTCGCGCAGTACGGCTGGGCCGACCCCGACGTCAGCGACGTCGAGCACTACGTCGGCCTCGGCGCCGCTTGGCACGGACCGTTCGAGCAGCGGCCCGACGACAGATGCGGGCTCGGTCTGGCCTGGGCGATCTGGCGCGACCGGCCCGACGACGACGTCACGGGCGGCGGCGAGGTCGCGGTCGAGGCCTTCTACTCGGCGCGGCTCTTGTCGTGGCTGCGCGTGCAGCCCGACGTGCAGTGGATCCACGACCCCGGCGGCCGCGCCGGCGTCGACGACGCGTGGGTGTTCACGCTGCGCGTCTCGGCCGACTTCTGAGCGCACGACCCGCGGGCCGCGTCGTCACCGCGCGCGGGCCCGCCGAAGTTCTGCGTGAAGCCGACGAAGACCTGCAGGTCCGGCGCGTCGTCGGACAGCCCGACCGTGACGCCGGCGTCGAGCACGAGCCACGGCTCGGCCGCCCACGCGACGCCGGTGATCACGAACCACGACTCGAGGTCCTGCGCCGGCACGACGACGCCGGCGAGCTCGGCCAACGCGCTCCAGCGGTCGGTGAGCGCCACGCTGGCAGTCAGCGTGCCGGTGTGCTCGGACACGGTGCCGGCGCCGGCCGGGTCGCCGAGCGCGCCGTACTGGTAGAACGCGTTGAGGCCGACCGGCCCGACCGACTGGTTGAGCACGAGCGCCGCGCGCAGGTCGGTCTCGCCGCTCGACAGCCCGCTCGCGGTGCTCGCCGTCGGCAGCTTCGTCGCCAGCACGACCGCGCCCGACGGCAGGTCCTCCCCGCCCTGCCACAGCCGGTGGCGCGCGCCGAGCACCAGATCGCTGCTGCCGTCGACGTCGGCCGGGGGCGTCGAAGCGCTGGTACGGCGACACGCCGGCGAACAGCTCCGTCGCCGGGCCGGTGCCGTACTTGAGCCTCAGCGGGCTGTCGAACGCGTCGGCGGGGTCGACGTTGACGCCGGCTTCGAGCTCGAGCGTGCCCTCGGCGGTGGTCGTGGTGTTGACCGACACCGTCGGCCGCTGCGGCGTCGCCGGCTGCTGGCGCGGCAGCTGGCAGGAGGCCGCGGCGGCGGCCAGGACGACGACGACGCGCCACGGGCGGCTCTCGTGCATCGCCGCAGCGTGCCGACGCGGCGCGCACGGCGCAAGCTCACGGTCACGGCGCGAGCTTCGCGCGCGCGCCGGCGGCGCGGAACGACGTGTCCTGGCCGGGGACCGGGCCAAGAACGCGAACGGCGATCCTGGGGGCTCCTCGGCGCGCCGCTCCGGTCGGGAACACGATTTCCCGAAAACCGCTCCGCCGGCGGCGTGCGCTGCCGGTGCAGCAGGGGATGCGAGCCCCATATGCCGCTGCCCCCTGCGCGCCTGCCCGCCGATCCGCGATACTCCGGAGCATGGAAGCCCTCGCGGAGCTGCTGCAGCGCGCCCGCGCCGGCGCGGCGGACGCTCGCGACGAGCTGGTCCGGCGCTTCTACGACCGCGTGCGCGCGCTCGTGCACCGCCAGCTGCGGCAGCGCCTGCGGCCGCAGCAGCACGCGCTGCTGCGGCTCCTGAGCACCGGCGACGTCGTGCAGGAGGTGTTCGTCGACGTGCTGCAGAAGCTCGACCGCTGGGACGGCGAGCGCGAGGAGGCGTTCACGGCGCTGCTCGCGACGCTCGTCGAGCACCGCCTCGTCGACCAGGTGCGCAGGAGCCAGGCGTCGCGGCGCGACGTGCGCCGGCAGGCCGCCGCGGGCCCGGCCAAGGTCGGCGCGTTGGCGCCCGGCAGCTCGCCGGCGACGCTCGCCGGCGACGGGGAGCAGCTCGCGATCTACCGCGAGGCGTTGGCGACGTTCCCGGAGCGCGAGCGCGCGCTCTTGGCGATGCGGCTCGAGGACGAGCTGCCGTTCGACCAGCTCGCCGCCCGGCTCGGGTGGCCGTCGGCCGACGCCGCGCGCAAGGCGTTCCACCAGGTGCAGGCGCGCCTGTTGGTGCGGCTGCGGCAGCGCGGCGTCGACCTCGGCGGAGGCCCGGAGTGACCG
>CALKYL010000013.1 GCA_938003515.1 uncultured bacterium | reverse complement strand
GTGAACTGGAACGGGCGGGACTACCTGCCCGCGTGCCTGGACGCCCTGCTGGCCCAGCAGCCCGCGCCGGCGGAAGTGCTCGTCGTCGACAACCACTCGGACGACGGCTCGCGCGAGCTCGTCGCCGAGCGCTACCCGGACGTGCGGGTCGTCGACACCGGCTTCAACGGCGGCCCGTGCCACGCGCGCAACGTCGGCGCCGCGGCGGCGCACGGCGAACGCCTCTTGTTCGTCGACAACGACGTCGTGCTGCACCCCGGCGCCCTGGCCGAACTCGAGCGCTGCCTCGACGCCGACCCGCGGGCCGCGATGGTGCAGGCCCGCAGCCTGTGCGGGGACGATCCGGAGGTCGTGCACTACGACGGCGGCGACCTGCACTTCCTCGGCACGCTGGTGCTGCGCAACTGGTACCGGCGTCGCGCCGAGGCGGAGGATCCGACCGGTCCGATCGGCGCCGCGATCGCGCTGTGCTTTCTCTGCCACAAGCGCGTCTACCAGGAGGTCGGCGGCTTCGACGAGAACCTCTTCATCCTCTACGAGGACAACGAGTTCAGCTACAAGCTGCGCATGCGCGGCTACACGATCCGGCTGTGTCCGGACGCGCTGTGCACGCACCAGGCGGGCACCGCGGGCCTCAGCGTGCGGGGCGACGCGCGCTACCCGGGCCGACGCACCTACCTGCACAGCAAGAACCGCTGGTACGTGCTGTTCACCTGCATGCGCTGGCGCACCCTCTTGCTGACGGTGCCGGCCCAGCTGCTCTACGGCGTCGTCTACGCGGCGTTCGGCGTCGGCCGCGGCCACCTCGGCGACTGGCTGCGCGGCAAGTGGGAGCTGCTGCGGCTCCTGCCGGCGGCGCTGCGGGCGCGCGGGCCGGCGCAGCGCGGCCGCACGGTGCCCGACCGCGACCTGCTCGTCGCGGCGCCACTTACGCTCAACCCGGGGCTCGCCGACCGCGGCGCCGGCGCGTGGCTGCGCCGTTCGCTCGACCGCGTGTTCGCCGTCTACTGGCGCCTCGTGCGCGGCCTGTGCGGCTGACCGCCGTCGCGCCGCGTGCCGGTCTGGCGGTTCGCGATCGGCCGGCGGGGGCGTTGACCACCGACGCCTGCCCTGGGAAGGTGGTCCGGCCTGGCCCGAGCCAACTGGCACCCCATGCTTCGAACCGTTTCCACCGTATCTCTCGTCCTGGCCGCGGCGATGTCCGCGCCGGCCCAGGACTCCCGACTGATGCTGCGCTACGACGCGTTCGACCCGCTGCTGGCAGAGCCGGCGGTGCCGTCGGCGCTGGCCGCGCCCGCGTCGACCACGCTGTTCCTCGTGCAGTTCGTCGCGACCCCGACGCAGGCCGACCGCGACGCGCTGCGCCGCGCCGGCGCCGACGTCCGGTGGTACGCGCCGCACGACGGCTACGTCGTGCGCGGCGGCGACCGCACGCAGCTCGCGCAGCTCGCGAACGTGCGCTGGGTCGGCGCGTTCCAGCCGGCGTGGAAGCTCGAACCCTCGCTCTCGCGCGCGCTGCTCGCGGACGCCCTCGAGCCGGACCGCTACGTGCTCGTGATGGTCGACCCGCAGCGCGACGAGCCGGCGCTGCTCGACGCGGTGCAGGCCGTCGGCGGTGAGCTGTGGCGCCGCGCGGGCGGCAACCTCCTGATCGAGGCGAACCTGACGCCGGCGCAGCTGCAGGCGCTGGCCGCCGAGGACACCGTGCTGTGGATCCAGCGCTCCGAAGCGCCCGAGATCGACATGGACAACGCCCGCATCCAGGGCGGCGCCAACACGATCGAGGCCCTCGGCAACCACACCGGCAAGGGCGTGCGCGGCCACATCATGGAGGGCATCTACCCGAACCACCCCGAGTACGTCGCCAACGCCTACCGCACGATCCCGCAGTCGGTCTTCAGCGGCCAGGGCTCGTCGCACGGCAACTCGACGTTCGGCATCAACTTCTCCGCCGGCGTCAACCCGCAGGCGCGCGGCCTGTGCCCCGACGGCCAGGGCTACTTCACCGACTACAACTACGTGTTCAACTCGCAGCCGATGAGCACGAACCAGAACACGCGCTACGGCGTCGTGCAGGAGATCACCGACCCTGCCAGCCAGTACCGCGTGCTCTACCAGACGGCCTCGTGGGGCTATCCGCGCACGTTCTTCTACGACGCGCGGTCGGCCGAGATGGACTGGATCATCCACCAGTTCGACATCCCGATCTGCCAGAGCCAGTCGAACGCCGGCAACCAGGACTCGCGCCCGCAGGCGTGGGCCAAGAACATCATCTCGGTCGGCGCCGTGCGGCACATGAACACCGCCGACCCGAACGACGACACGCAGTCGGGCACCAGCATGGGCCCCGCACAGGACGGCCGCATCAAGCCGGACATGTGCGGCTACTACGACTCGATCTACTCGACGAGCGGTTCGACGACCTACACGACGTCGTTCAGCGGCACGTCGGGCGCCACGCCGATCGTCTCCGGCCACGTCGGCCTCATCCTCGAGATGTACACCGACGGCTACTTCGGCCACGCCGCGGCGCCGAGCTGGCAGGACCGCTTCGACTACAAGCCGCACTTCTCGACGACCAAGGCGCTGTTGATCAACACCGCGCGGCAGTACGACCCGGCCATCAACGGCGCCGGCGCGGCCAGCCGCTACCGGCAGGGCTGGGGCTTCCCGGCGGTGCACGACCTGTACGACCTGCGCAACAACATCCTCGTGCTCGACGAGCTCGACGTGCTGCAGCAGGGTGAGAGCCGCACCTACACGGTCTTCGTCAAGCCGGGCACGCCGCAGTTCCGCTCGACGATGGTCTACTCGGACCTCGCCGCGGCCGCGCCGTTCTCGAACCCGCACCGCGTCAACGACCTGAGCATCCGGGTCGTCTCGCCGAGCGGCACGCAGTACCACGGCAACACCGGCATGGCGAACGGCCCGAGCCTCTACACGCAGCCCGGCGGCAGCCCGAACACCCTCGACACCGTCGAGAACGTGTTCGTGCAGAACCCGCAGTCCGGTCTGTGGCGCGTCGAGGTCTCGGCCCCCGAGGTGCTGCTCGACCAGCACGTCGAGACGCCGGCGGTCGACGCGGACTTCGCGCTCGTCACCAGCGGCATCGGCGCCGGCCGGGACACGTCCGGCCCGGTGCTCGACCTGCAGTCGTCGGCGCCGTTCGACCTGACGATTTCGCTGACCAACAACCCGGCGAGCTACGTCGACGGCTACCTCCTGTTCTCCGTCACGACCGACCGCCCGCTCGCGATGGGCAGGTTCCTCGGCCTCGAGGACGACTTCCTGTCGGTGCTCAGCCTGATCACGCCGGCGGCGGTCGGCGACCCGCTGCACTTCTCGTCGACGGCCAACGCGGGCACCTACCCGAACGCGCCCTACACGTTCCCGGCCGGCATCGGCCAGCTGCTGCAGGGCATCACGCTCGACGCCGTCGCCGTCTACATAGGCGCGGGCGGCAACGTCGTGGCGGCCTCGAACGTCGCCCGGGTCACGGTCCAGTAGGACCGGACCGGGTCGGCC
>CALKYL010000012.1 GCA_938003515.1 uncultured bacterium | reverse complement strand
CGGCAAACTCCAGGGACATCGTCGGGATCAACTACAGGTCGGTGAGTGCGATGGAGCCGATCGTGAGGAGGCCAGCCGACGTACTGCCGGCCGGCCCGTCGACCCCAGCGCCCGGGCCGTCGAGCGTCGGGGCGCCGGCCGCCGCGTGCCACGCGGCGAGCGGGGAGTCCTCGGCGAACAGCCACTCGCGCACCGTCAGGTAGGCGAGGTAGGGCCGACCCTCGGCGGCGTCCGGCGACGGCACGAGCAGGAACAGCGCGGCGAACGCGAGGGCGATCAGGTAGCGGGAGCGGCCGCGCATGGGATCCGGGGGCGTCCGGGCCGTTTGGTAGGAGAGCGGGCGCCCGGTTGCGGATAGCGTTCGCGCCCCATGGAGTCCGGTCAACTGGAACGCCGGCTCGGGCTGACGTCGGCGGTGTCGATCACCGTCGGCGCGGTGATCGGCTCGGGCATCTTCCTGAAGCCGCTCGCCGTCGCGCAGGCGCTGCCCTCCGAGGGCTGGATCCACCTGATGTGGGTCGGCCTCGGCGTCGTCTGCCTGTTCGGCGCGTTCGCCTACGCCGAGCTCGGCGCGATGTTCCCCGAGGCCGGCGGGCAGTACGCGTTCCTGCGCGAGGGCTGGGGCCGCGTCGTCGCGTTCCTCTACGGGTGGACCTTCTTCTGGGTCATCAACGCCGGCACCGTCGCGGCGCTGGCGCTCGGCTTCGCCGAGAACCTGCTGCCGCTGTTCGGCGTCGACCTCGCCGCCGAGCGCGAGGCGCCGTTCTGGATGCGCATCGTGCCGCTGGCGATGATCTTCGTGCTGGCGCTCGCCAACCACTTCGGCGTGGTCGTCGGGGCGATCGTGCAGAACGTGTCGACGTTCGCCAAGGTCGGCGCGCTCGGCCTGATCGTGCTCGGCGGGCTCTTGGCGACGGGCGGCGGGGTGGGCGAAGCCGGACCGCCGGCCGCGCACGCGCAGACGAGCCTGACGACGACCGGCGCCGTCGCGGCGTTCATGGGCATCTTCTGGGCCTACGAAGGCTGGTACCAGATGCCGTTCAACGCCGCGGAGCTCAAGCGACCGGAGCGCAACCTGCCGCTCGGCCTGATCGGCGGCATGCTGATCCTGATCACGGTCTACCTGTTCGTGAACGTCGTCTACCTGCGCGTGGTGCCGTTCGCCGAGATGCAGGCGATGCCCGACAGCACGAGCGCGACCCACGTCGCCAGCCTGACGGTCGCCCGCGTGTTCTCGCCCGAGGTCGCCGGCTACCTGACGCTCCTGATCGCGATCTCGATCTTCGGCGCCGCCAACCCGAACATGCTCTCGTCGCCGCGCGCCTTCTACGCGATGGGCCAGGACAACCTGGTGCCGAAGGTGCTGACGCGCATAAGCCCGCGCTGGCGCACGCCCGTGGCGTCGATCTGGGTGCAGGCGGCCGTCGGCGCGTCGCTGGTGCTGTTCCTCGAGACGTTCGGCGACGTGACGGCCTTCGTCGTCTTCGCCGCGTTCCTGTTCTACGCGCTGACGGTCGCGGCGGTCTACCGGCTGCGGGTGCTGCGCCCGGACGCCTCGCGGCCCTACCGGTGCTCCGGATACCCGGTGACACCGGCTCTGTTCATCCTGGTCGCCGTCGCGTTCGTCGCCGCGGTGCTGCAGGACCCGGTCGAGCAGAAGAACGCCCTCAAGGGGCTCGCGATCATCGCCGTCGGCGTGCCGTGGTACCTCGGATGGCAGCGGCTGCAGCGCGCGCGGGGGCGCTGACCGGCGGGCCGGGATTCTCCGCGGCCGGGCGCGGCGCTACAGTGAGCGGGGTCCGATGGATGCCCTGCAATTCAGCCTGTTCTTCGTCGCGCTGCTGGTCGGCTACGTGCTCGTGCACCTGCGGCTGGTGCGCTTCGAACAGCACCTGCAGAAGCTCGCCGGCATCCGCGGGCTCGACGACCGACTGCGCGCGCTCGACGACCGGCTGCGGCAGCTCGCCGAGGCGTTCGACAAGGTGCGGCTCGAGCGGGTCGAGGCGCAGCTCGACCGGCTGCACGACGACCTCGAGGACCTGCGCGAGGCGGCGGGTGACGTGCGGCACGCCGTCGTGCAGATCCCGCAGCCGGCGGCGCGCGGCGACGACGGCGGCGGGGCGAGCGGCGTCGGCCTGCGCGACGAGACGCCGGCGGCGCGGCTGGTCGGCGTCGTCGAGAGCCGGCTCCTGCAGCTCGGCTACCGCAACCTGCGCCTGCTGACGCAGCTCGGCGACGTGCAGCTCAGCGACGACCTCGAGGTGCAGGTGGAGTGCGAGCGCGGGGGCATGGCGCTGAAGGGGCGGGTCGTGTTGCGCAACGGGTCGGTGCACGACGTCGCGCTGCAGCCCGTCAGCCAGATGTTCCCGTGAGCCAGCGCTCGAACGCGGCGGGCGCCGGCGCCTCGTAGACGACGCGGTCGCCCGTGTCGGGGTGCAGGAGCTCCAGCCGTTCGGCGTGCAGCAGCTGACGGTTCGGGCCGTCGCCCTCGGCGGCGAACACGCTGGCGCCGGCCTTGACCCGCCGGACGAACGCGAGGTAGTGCTCGTCCGGCTGTCCGTAGAGCTTGTCGCCGACGACCGGATGGCCCGCGTGCTCGAGGTGCACCCGGATCTGATGGGTGCGGCCGGTCGTGGGCTCGCAGCGCAGCAGCGTGCGGTCGCGGCCGTGGGCGAGCGGCACGAACCGGGTCGTCGCCGGGCGCGGCGCTCGCGCGTCCGGGGCGGCGCTGCGGCGCAGCTTCACGGCGCTGTGTGCGGCGTGGCCGATCGGCCGGTCGACGACGAACGCGTCGCGCACCACGCCGTGCGCGATCGCGAGGTAGCGCTTCGCGACCGCGCCGGCGGTGAACTGGGCCTGCACCAGCGCCTGCGCCGTCTTGCCGACCGCGACGAGGCAGACGCCGCTGGTCTCGCGGTCGAGCCGGTGCACGAGGTGCAGGTCGCGCAGGCCGAGCCGGCTGCGCAGCAGGTGGATCAGCGTGTGGCGCACGAACGGCCCGTCGGCGTGCACCGGCAGGTGCGCCGGCTTGTCGACGACGACCAGCGCGTCGTCCCGGTGCAAGACCGCGAAGCCGGTGTCGACCGCCGGTTCCTGGTGGGCCTTCTCGTAGCGGAGGCGCATGCCCGGTCGCAGCAGCTCGTCGCCGCGCGCGGTGCGGCCGTCGAGCGCGAGGCGGCCGTCGTCCAGCGCGCGCTGCCACGTCTTTGCGTCGTGGTAGCGGAAGCGCCGGCTCAGGAACGCCAGCAGGGTCTGACCCCTGGCGTCCGGGGGCACGCGGGACTGCAGGATCAGCGGGGCGTCGTCGGCTTCGCGCATCGGCCGGGCAAGAGCCCCCAGTGTGCCGGTCGCCGCGGGTCGCGCCAGGGCGCGCCGCCCGTCGTGGCCCGGCTCAGCTGCCTTCGGCCGGGCG
>CALKYL010000011.1 GCA_938003515.1 uncultured bacterium | reverse complement strand
TCTCGACGTGCCCCACGAGCTGCTGCAGCGCGTCGGCCTGCTGCTGGGCGCGCCGCGCGGCGTGCGGTCCGACCGCGGTCATCTCCTTGGTGCACTCGTTGAGCTTCGTCGTGAGGTCGCGCACGTGCCGCATCATCGTGTCGAAGCGGAGCGCGAACCCGTTCCACGCGCCGACGATGCGTTCGACCTCGTCGGGGCCCCGCTGCGGCAGGTTGCGATATAGCGGGCTGCCGTCCAGTTCGACGTCGTCGATCGCGGCGGCCAGCTGGTGCAGCGCCTGCAGCTCGCGGGCGAGCAGCCAGCGGGCGACGCAGAAGACCGTCGCCGTGGCGAACACGCCGGCCGCGCCGACGAGCAGCACGGCCGGCAGCGGATCCCCGTCTTCCGGCGACGACAGCGCCATGGCGGCGAGCACGACGAGCACGGCCAGGCCGGTCGCGAGCGCGGCGCCGAGGGCGACGCGCGTCTGGATCCGCAGCTGGGCCGGGTGCAGGCTCACCGGAGGTCGATCGGCGCCCGCTCCGCGCCGCTGCACGGCGCGTTCGCGGTTCGTCCCACGGCGGGACCGGCGCGTCGTGGGACCGGCGCCGCCGGCGGCTCAGCTGATCGCCAGCATGCGCTCGAGGGGCACCAGCGCGCGCCGGCGCAGCTCCTCCGGCATCTCTACGCGCGGCCGCAGGTCGCGCAGCGCGAGGTAGATCTTGTCGATCGTGTTGAGCTTCATGTGCGGGCAGCTGTTGCAGCCCTGGCACGCGGCGCTGCGGTCTTCGTAGGGCACCGGGATCAGCTCCTTGTGCGGCGCGGCGCGGTGCATCGTGTGCAGGATGCCCGTCTCGGTGCCGACGATGAACTTCCTGGCCGGGTCCTGCTGCACGAACTGAAGCAGCTTGGAGGTCGAGCCGACGAAGTCGGCGAGCTGCAGCACGTGGTCCTCGCACTCGGGGTGCGCGATGAACCTGGCGTCCGGGTGCCGCGCCTTCAGCGCGGCGATCTTCTGCGAACTGAACGTCTCGTGCACCATGCACGCCCCCGGCCACAGGTCCATCTCGCGGCCGGTCTTCTTGACCAGGAACGCGCCGAGGTTCTTGTCGGGGCCGAACAGGATCGGGCGGTCGGCGGGCACCGAGCGGATGATCTTCTCGGCGTTGCTCGACGTGCAGATGATGTCGCTCTCGGCCTTCGTCGCGGCCGAGCAGTTGATGTACATCACGACGTAGTGGTCCGGATGCCGCGCCTTCCACGCGCGCAGCTCGTCGGCCGGGCATTGCTCGGCGAGCGAGCAGCCGGCGCGGAGGTCCGGCAGCACGACGGTCTTCGACGGGTTGACGATCTTGGCCGTCTCCGCCATGAAGTGCACGCCGCAGAACAGGATCACCTCGGCGTCGTTCGCGTCGCGGGCGCGCTTGGCCAGCTCGAGCGAGTCGCCGAGGTGGTCGGCGACGTCCTGGATGTCCGGGTCCTGGTAGTAGTGCGCGAGGATCAGCGCCTTCTTCTCCTCGCGCAGCCGGTCGATCTCGGCGAAGAGATCGAGGGTCGGATCGATCGATCCGACGTCTGGGGCCTGGACGGACGACATGGACGGATCATCGTCCATCGCGGCGGGGGCGCAAGGGCAGGAAGACCCGCAGCCCTCAGCCGTCGCCGGACTTCCGCGACGGCTTCTTGCCGGCCTTCTTCGCGGCCTTCTTGCGCGGGGCCGCCTGCTTGCGCGGGGCGGCCTTCTTCGCCGCCTTCTTGCGCTTCTTGCCGGAGCCCTTGGCGGCGCGCGCGTCGATCAGCTCGACCGCGCGCGCGAGCGACAGCGCCTCGGGGTCCTCGCCCTTCGCCAGCGACGCGTTGGTCGTGCCGTCGCTGACGTACGGCCCGTAGCGGCCGTCGAACAGCTTGATCACGGCCTTCGACTGCGGGTGCGCGCCGAGCTCCTTCTTCGCCCGGGCGGGCCCGCCGCCGCGGCGACCGCGCGCCTTCGGCTCGGCGAACAGCCGCATCGCCTCGGCCATCGTGACCGTCAGCGGCGAGCCGCCGGGCGGGATGCTGCGCGTCTCCTTGCCCCACTTCAGGTACGGGCCGTAGCGGCCGTTGGCCGCCAGCACGGGCTGCTCCTCGTCCTCGTCCGGCGGCTTTTCGACGCCGACCGTGCGCGGCAGCGCGAGCGTCGCGAGCGCGTCGTCGAGCGTCACCGTGTCCGGCTCCATGCCGGCGAGCAGCGACGCCATCTTCGGCTTGTCCTCCTTCTTGAGCTTCTTGCCCTTCGGGACCTCGGGCGTGTCGCCGAGCTGGAAGTAGGGCCCGAAGCGGCCGACGCGCAGGTACACGGGCAGGCCGCTCTCGGGGTCGGTGCCGAGCTGCTTCGGTCCGTCGCCGCCCTTCTCGAGCAGCTCGATCGCGTGCGCGAGCGTCAGCTCGTCGGGCGGGGTCTCGTCGGGCACCGACACGCGCTTGTCGCCGCACGACAGGAACGGGCCGTAACGGCCGACGCGCACCTCGACGAGCTCGCCCTGCCGGTCCTTGCCGAGCGGGATCGAGCAGATCTGCCGCGGGTCGATGTCCTCCTGCACCGCGTCGATGCGGTCGACGAGCCCCGGCGAGCCGTTGCCGAGGTAGAAGTGCTTGAGGTATTCGGTGCGCTTCTGCCGGCCGTTGGAGATCTCGTCGAGGTCGTCCTCCATCTTGGCGGTGAACTCGTAGTCGACGAGCCAGCCGAGATACTGCGCGAGCAGGTCGACGACGGCGAAGGCGGTGAACGTCGGCACCAGCGCCGAGCCCTTCTTCCAGACGTAGTTGCGGCGCACGATCGTCTCGATGATCGCCGCGTAGGTCGACGGCCGGCCGATGCCGCGCGCCTCGAGCTCCTTGATCAGGCCCGCCTCGGTGATGCGGCCCGGCGGCTGCGTCGTGTGCCCCGACGGCGCGAGCCGCTCCGCTTCGGCCGACTGGCCCTCCTGCAGGTTCGGCAGCACGCGCTCGGCGTCGGCCATCGCCGCTTCGGCGTCGACGGCCTCGTCGAGGTCCTCGACGTAGGCGAGCCGGTAGCCGGCGAAGTCGACCGTCTTGCCGGTCGCGTGGAAGCGCGCCTCGCCGTGCGCCTTCGTCGGCGCGACCAGCGTCATCGTCGTGCGCTGGCCCTTGGCGTCCTTCATCTGGCAGGCGACCGTGCGTCGCCACACGAGCTCGTAGACCTTCTGCTCGTCGGGCCCCATGTCGCGCGGCAGGGACGACGGGTGGGTGAACTCGTTGCCGGCGGGTCGGATCGCCTCGTGCGCCTCCTGCGCGTTCTTGACCTTGGTCGCGTAGGTGCGCGGCGCGTCCGGCAGGTACTGCGCCCCGAACTCGGCGCGGATCAGCTTGCGCGCCGCCTCGACCGCCTGGGTGCTCAGCGTGGTCGAGTCGGTGCGCATGTAGGTGATGAAGCCGTTCTCGTAGAGCCGCTGGGCTGCGCGCATCGTGCGCTGGGCGCCGAAGCGCAGCTTGCGCGCGGCCTCCTGCTGCAGTGTCGAGGTCGTGAACGGCGGGTAGGGGCGTTCGGTGTACGGCTTCTGGTCGACCTTGGCGACGCGGGCGGTCGCGCCTTCGAGCTCTTCGGCGAGCTGCTTCGCGAGCGCCTCCTCGAGCACCGCGACCTCGCCGCCGTCCTTGAGGCGGCCGCCGTCCTTGAGCGCGCCCGTCTCCTGCTCGAAGTCGCGGCCGCTGGCGACGCGCCTGCCGTCGATCGTGTGCAGGTTCGCCGGGAACGCGATGCGTTCGTCACCGCCGACGAACGTCGCCTCGAGGCTCCAGTAGTCGGCGGGCACGAAGCGCATGCGCTCGCGCTCGCGCTCGACGATCAGCCGCACCGCGACGCTCTGCACGCGCCCGGCCGAGAGCTTCGGCTTGACCTTCTTCCAGAGCAGCGGCGAGACCGTGTAGCCGTAGAGCCGGTCGACCAGGCGCCGCGTCTCCTGCGCCTCGACGAGATCCATGTCGATCTCGCGCGGGTGCTCGAGCGCCTCGAGGATCGCCGGCTTGGTGATCTCGTGGAACACGAGGCGCTTGGTCTCGCAGCGCGGCTGCAGCTCCTCGAGCAGGTGCCACGAGATCGACTCGCCTTCGCGGTCTTCGTCGGTCGCGAGGTAGAGCGCCGGCGCGTCGGCGACGTCACCCGCCGA
>CALKYL010000010.1 GCA_938003515.1 uncultured bacterium | reverse complement strand
TCACCCAGCCCGCCGCCGTCACCGACGCCAGCGGCGTCGCCACCGGCACGATCGCCTCGACCACCGCCGAGACCAAGACGATCACCGCGACCATCAACCCCGGCCCCGGTCAGGTCGTCGTCACCCAGCAGCCGACCGTCGCCTTCGTCGGCGACCCGAACAACCTCAGCGCCTCCCTCTCGACGGCCACCGCGTCGCCGACGACCGGCGTGATCGCCAACGGCACGACGACGTCGACCGTCACGGTCACGGTCCGCGACGCCAACGGCAACCCGGTGGCCGGGCAGACCGTCTCGTTGGCCTCGACGGGCTCGAACAACACGATCACCCAGCCTGCCGCCGTCACCAACGCCAGCGGCGTCGCCACCGGCACGATCGCCTCGACCACCGCCGAGACCAAGACGATCACCGCGACCATCAACCCCGGCCCCGGTCAGGTCGTCGTCACCCAGCAGCCGACCGTCGCCTTCGTCGGCGACCCGAACAACCTCAGCGCCTCCCTCTCGACGGCCACGGCGTCGCCCGCGTCCGGCGTCGTCGCCAACGGATCGGCGACGTCCACGATCACCGTGACCGTGCGCGACGCCAACGGCAACCCGGTCGCCGGGCAGACCGTCTCGCTCGCCTCGACCGGCTCGAACAACACGATCACCCAGCCCGCCGCCGTCACCAACGCCAGCGGCGTCGCCACCGGCACGATCGCGAGCACGACCGCCGAGACCAAGACGATCACCGCGACCATCAATCCCGGCCCCGGTCAGGTCGTCGTTACCCAGCAACCGACCGTCGCCTTCGTCGGGGACCCGAACAACCTCAGCGCGTCGCTCTCGACGGCTACGGCGTCACCAGCGAGCGGCGTGATCGCCGACGGCGTCGACACCTCGACGATCACCGTCACCGTGCGCGACGCCAACGGCAACCCGGTCGCCGGCCAGACCGTCTCGCTCGCCTCCACCGGCTCGAACAACACGATCACCCAGCCCGCCGCCGTCACCAACGCGAGCGGCGTCGCGACCGGCACGATCTCGAGCACGCTCGCCGAGTCGAAGACCATCACGGCCACCGTCAACCCGGGCCCGAGCCAGTTCACGGTGACCCAGCAGCCGACCGTCGCGTTCGTCCGCCTGCTCGAGCGCGACGACGCGACGATCACCTACGCGGAGAGCGGCGTCGCAGCGCCGCTCTACCGGCACTGGGACGATTCGGCGAGCAGCTGGGGCAGCGAGACCATCGCGGCCGCGACCAGCAACACCGTGCGATGGACCGTGAACGCGCTGCGCCCGGTCGGCTGGTACGACCCGGACTGGAGCCGTCGCAAGCCGATCACCGTGTCGAGCAGCCAGGTCACCGGCGGGCCGCATCAGAACTTCGCCGTGCTCGTGTCGATCACCGACAGCGACATCGCGGCCCGCGCCCAGGCGGACGGTGACGACATCCTGTTCACCGCCGGCAACGGCACGACCAAACTCGCCCACGAGATCGAGAGCTACGACCCGGGCACCGGGGCGCTGGTGGCGTGGGTGCGCGTCCCGATCCTCCGGTCGACCGCGGACGCGACGCTGTTCGCCTACTACGGCAACGGCTCGACCGGCAGCCAGGAGGACGCCGCCAGCCTGTGGAGCAACTTCGCCGCCGTCTGGCACCTGGAGGGCCCCTACACGGGAGCGATCGACGAGGTCCTGGACGCGACCGGCAACAACCCGGGTCGCGCGATCAACCCGCCGACGCAGATCGCGGCGCGCATCGCCATGGGGCAGGACTTCGAGGCGAGCACGTCCGACCACCTGCGGGTCGATCACGCCGGCCGCCTCGACTTCGCGGCGGCGACGTCTCAGGTCACCTATTCGGCCTGGATCCGACTCGAGTCCGCCGGCGCGTGGTGCGGCGTGCTCGGCAAGGGCGCGGCGTATCCGTTCGATCAGTGGTTCGGCGCGAACGACGCCAATCCCGCCCAGGTCCATTTCCAGCTCGGATCGGGTTACGAGGTGGCGTCCACGGCGACACTGACGACCGGCGCGTGGCATCACATCGCCGCGACGTGGGACCACAGCACGATGCGTCTCTACATCGACGGGGTCGAGGACGTCACGACGCTGGCGAAGTCGGACGACATCCCCGACTCGACCAACACGACCTTCCTCGGCGCCGCCGAGGGGCCGGTCGACCCGTTCGACGGGATCGTGGACGAGATCCGGGTCGCCGGCACGGCGAGGTCCGCGGACTGGATCGCGACCGAGTTCGCCAACCAGAGCAACCCGGCGGCGTTCGTCAGCGTGGGCGCCGAAGAAGCGAGCGTCGTCGACCCGCACCGCGCCGTGATGGGCGTGCTCGCCGACACCGGCGCGGGCACGACGTTCGACGTCTTGACCAGGGCGGGCAGCACGTGGTCGATCGACTTCACGACGACGGCGATCGCGCAGACGCACGCCGACAAGCGCGGGTTCGACGTCGCCTACGAGAGCGTGTCGGGAGACGCGCTGGTGGTCTACGCCGACAACACCGCGACCCCGGTCTACCGCACGCTGAGCGGCGGCGGCTGGTCCGCGGCCCAGTCGCTCCCGCTCAACGACGGCGGCGGCCCGAACCCGGATCCCAACAGCGGCGTCGTGCTGTGGATCGAGCTCGAAGAGCGGCCGGGCACCGACGAGATCGCGCTCGCCTACGTCGACACCAACCACGACCTCGTGGCCGTCGTCTGGGACGGCAGCCAGTGGCAGACCGCCACGGCGTCCGCGCTCGAGACCTCGGTCAAGCGCAACCCGGTCACCAACCTGGTCAGCAACCGCGCGTTCGATCTCGCCTACGAGTCCCGCTCGGGTCGGCTGATGGTCGCCTGGGCGCGCCACGGCTCGTCGGGCTTCCGTTACTCGCGGAAGGAGCCGGGGGCGACGTCCTGGTCGGCAGCGGCAGTGGTCGGCAGCGCGCCGTCGAGCGGCGTGCCCCACTTCGTCGACCTCGCGGCCGAGCCCGACGGCAACCGGATCGCAGCGGGCCTGTTCGACCTCGGCGACGGCACCGAACGGCTCGGGCTCGCCACCTGGGACGGCAGCGCGTGGGCCGACGCGGGCGAATACGACTCCCAGATCCGCGACGTCAACGACACGGCGACCGGAGACTTCGCCGGCGCGGTCGGCTGGGTCGGCCGCAGCGGGGTCGCCGTCTGCATCTACGGCGACGACCAGACCGACACGCTCGACTGGGCGCGCTGGACTTCTGCCGGCGGCTGGTCCGTGCAGACCGACTTCGCGATGACGGGCAAGGGCTACACCGAGTCCGCGGTGATCGCGCCGTTCCTGGCCACGGACCGTCTCATGGCCGCCGTGAGCGACAGCAACGGCGACCTGTTCGTGCTGACCTACGACGGCGCGACGTGGACGGTGACCAACGGCGGTACGGCGCTCGAGACCTCGCTGTCGTCGATCGTCTCGTGCCCGATGCACCTCGCGATCCAGTCGCACTGACGGTCGGGAAGCGACGTCGACGCGGCCGCAGCGCACCCGAGCGGGCGCGCGCTCAGCCGCGCAGTTCGCTCGCGCGCCGCATCACCCAGAGCATCTCGCGGGCGATCTGCGCGCAGCGCTCGTCGTAGACCCGGGCCGCGTCGGGGGTGCCGTCGGCGACCTTGGGGTCGACGTACGGGAGCGAGATCCGCGCCGCGGCGCCCGGCACGAACGGGCATGCCTCGTCGGCCTCGGCGCACGTCATGACGGCGGTGAATCCGCGCTGTGGATTCGCGGGATCGCCGAAGGTCTTCGACCAGCACGACACGCGCACGCCGTCTCCGCCGACGACGGTCTGGGTCGGGTTGCGCTCCTCGTCGCCGCGCCCGACCGCGAAGCCGGCGCGCTCGAGCGCGGCCACGGCGTTCGCGTGGAACGCGGTGGCCTCGGTGCCACCCGAGTGCGTGCGCAGCTCGTCGAACCCGAAGCGCGCGGCGGCGGCGCGGGCCCAGACCTGCGCGAGCTGGCTCCGCCGCGAGTTGTGCGTGCAGATGAAGACCAGCGGCTGCGAAGGCGCCTGCGCGATGGCGCGCGCGAGCTCCTCGAGCCGTTCCCGGCGCTCGGGCGGAGGCGTCTCGGCGAGGCGGGACTCGACGTAGCGCTGCAGCGTCATGCATGGTTCCATCGTGTGCGTCGACTCGACCATGCGCGCGTCGCCGCCGGAGCGGCAGCCGACGGCGCAGACGCACGCGAGCAATCCGATCGTGACGCGCGTCATGCGGTGACCTCTCCTCGGCCCGGAGCGCGCAGGTCCCTGTCGGCGTCGCGCCGGTCCGGGAACCATCGGCGACGAAGCCACAGCGACACGCCGACGAGACCGATCAGCACGGGCACCTCGACCAGCGGCCCGATGACCGCCGCGAACGCCGCGCCCGAGCCGATGCCGAACACCGCGACCGAGACGGCGATCGCCAGCTCGAAGTTGTTGCTGGCCGCCGTGAACGCCAGCGTCGCCGTGCGACGGTAGTCCGCGCCGGCGAAGCGGCCGGCGGCGAACGACACGAAGAACATCACGACGAAGTACACGAGCAACGGCAGGGCGATGCGCAGCATGTCGACCGGCAGGTCGACGATCGACGATCCCTGGAGCGCGAACATGACGACGATCGTGAACAGCAGCGCGACGAGCGTCAGCGGCGCGATGCGTGGCAAGAACTCGGTCTCGTAGAAGGCGCGCCCCCGGGCGCGCAGGAGCACGAAGCGCGTCGCCATGCCGGCGACGAACGGAACGCCGAGGTAGAGCGCGACCGATTCGGCGATCTCGCCGGCCGAGATCGCGACGACCGCGCCCTCGTAGCCGAAGAGAGGGGGCAGCACGGTCGCGAACAGCCACGCGTAGACCCCGTAGAACACGACCTGGAACACGCTGTTGAGCGCCACGAGCCCGGCGGCGTATTCGTTGTCGCCCTCGGCAAGCTCGTTCCAGACGATCACCATCGCGATGCAGCGTGCGAGGCCGATCAGGATCAGACCGACCATGTAGTCGGGTCGGTCACCGAGGAACAGGAGCGCGAGCGCGAACATCAGCGCCGGGCCGACGACCCAGTTGAGCCCGAGCGAAAGGCCGACGACGCGCCAGTCGCGCAGTACGCGGCCGAGTTCCTCGTAGCGCACCTTCGCGAGCGGTGGATACATCATCGCGATCAGCCCGATCGCGAGCGGTACGTTGGTCGAACCCCAGCGGAAGCGGTCGAGCAGGCCCTGCACGTCGGGCACGGCGGCGCCGAGCGCGACGCCCGCCGCCATCGCGGCGAGGATCCACAGCGTCAGGAAGCGGTCGAGGAACGCGAGGCGTCTCATGCGGGTCAGCAGCAGCGGCGCTGGAGGTTGGCGACGTCCGCGCGCACGACGGCGTCCTCGGCCAGGGCTCTGCGCAAGCCCTGCACGAGCGCGCGGAGGAGGGGGTCGGCGCGGCGGTCGACCGCGTAGTGCACCCAGGCGCCGTCGCGGCGGTCCACGACCAGCCCGGCGCGGCGCAGCGCGGTCAGCGCGCGCGACGCCCGCGTCTGGCTGATGCCGAGCGTCGCCTCGACCTCGCAGCCGCACAACTCGCCCGCGTGCAGCAGGAGGCCGAAGATGCGCAGCCGCGTGCGATCCGAGAGCGCCTGGAAGGCGTCGGCGGCCGTCTCATGCGGAGATGCGCTTACCTGCATGTCCGCATGATGCCGGCGGACCGCCGGCGATCAAGAGGCGGCCGCGGGCCGCTGCCTACTGGACCCGGATCCGGAGCCCGTTGGTGGCCGAGAAGTCCTGCGGGCCGCCGACGTCGAACACGAACGCCTGGGCCGTCAGCTCGAAGCCGCCGCTGCCCGGCGGCAGCGGGACCGACAGGGCGCCCTGTCCGAGCGCGTCGAGCGGCACGACCGCCGTCGCCAGCAGCGACCCGCCGAGGAGCAGCGTGCAGCCGAACAGCGGGACCGTGCCCTGCGCGGTGCCGAAGCCCACCACGCCGAGCGACCCGGCCGCGCCGTTGGACACCGTCAGGTCGAAGGCGCCCGGCGCGGGCGGACAGGCGTCGTCGACCGCGAGCGCCGGCGTACCGGTCGTTCCCGCGCAGCCGATGCCGTAGACGCCGTCGCAGACGACCGTCACGCAGCCGCTGCGCACGTTGGGGTTGTTGCCGTGCACGAGGAAGACCTCGATGCCCGGCTCGAACGCGGCGGTCAGCACGCTCTTCGGCACCGTCACCGCGACGAGCGTGCCCTGGGCGCAGAAGTGGTTCTGCACGTGCACCAGCGGACCGAACTGCGTGCACGTCGCGTTGCCCAGACGCAGGTGCGCGCAGGTGGCGAAGTTCTTCGAGTAGATCACGGTCACGTCGTCGTCGGCGTCGATCGTGACCGACTGCAGGGTGACGACGTCCTGGGCGGACGCGAGGCCGGCGAGCGTCAGGGCGACGGCGGCGACGAGCGGCGAACGAAAGCGTGGCATGCGGTCCTCCTCGGACGAACGGGCGGGGACGGGCGGAACGCGCATGGTAACGCGTCGTCCGCCCGCCCCGAAGCCGCGCCGGCGTCGCTCAGCGGATGCCGGCGCGCCGCTTCGCCCGACGGTATTCCTCGAGGGCGCTGCGGGCCTCGCCGATGCGCGGATCGTCGGCGCCGACCTCGATCGCCTTCTGCTGGATCTCGATCGCGTCGTCGACGGCGCCGCTCTTGAACAGCGCGCGCGCGTAGGTGTCGAGGTAGTACCAGTTGGCCCAGCCGGTCGCCTCGTTGCTCGCCTTCGAGAGGCGCAGCGCGACCTCGTCGTAGCGGCCCTCGTATCGCTCCTCGGTCAGGAGCGCCCAGGCGAAGTTGTTGGCTTCGAACGGGTCGTCGGCGAGCGATGCTCCGTGCTGGAGCGCGAGTTGCCTCGCCGCCTCGTGGCGGCCCGACGCGTGCTCGCGCTCGAAGCGTTCGCGCGAGGGCGCGCTCGTGGTCGCCGAGGACGTCGCCGGCGCCGTGGCGGTCGTCGTCGGGCCGTTCGCGCTGGTCGCGCGCACCACGCGCGGCCGCGCGCCGCCGTGCATCTCGCGCTGCAGCTGCGCCGTCAGCATCGGGCCGACGTCCGGGATCCCGGTGATGCGCCCGCGCGCGCCGCACCGGTTGGCGGTGTGCACGAACGCGAGCGAGAGGGTCGTGTCCTTCATCAGCTCGAGATACGGCTCCGCCTCGCGGCGCTCGCGGTCGCTCATGAAGTGCTTGCCGATCTCGCCGCAGCGGCCGAGGTTCATCGCCGCGACCACCGTGCTGCCGCCGCCGGCGAGCGCGACGGTCTCGGCGTAGGCGGGGTCCGTCGCGACCGAGCGCCCGTTCTTCGCCGCCTCGACGGCGGCGCCGATCAGGCGGTCGCTCGGCGACAGCACCAGGTGCGAGCCCGCCTGCGCCAGGTGCACCGGCACGCCCTCGATCTGGAAGCGGTGCAGCACGACGTCGCCGCGGCGCCCGGGCGCCCCGGGCGCCGGTCCGCCGGTCGCCGCCTGCGCCGTGCCGAGCAGGAACTGCCACATCGCGACCGAGCGCGCCGGATCGTTGACCCGCATCGCGAGTCCGACGTCGGGCATCGGACCCCACGGCGCGCGCTCGACCTGCGGCATGACGAACACGGCGACGTCGGTGACGTTCGCGAACACTTCGCGGCCGAAGTCCATCATGGTGACGACCGGCCGACCGGCCGCGTCGGTCTCGCCCGGCGGCACGTCCCCGTCGCGGTTCACCGCGCCGACGCAGAACATCGCCGGCCCCGACGGCACCAGCGCGAGCGCTCCGGCGTCGATGTCGGGCATTCGCATCAGGTGGAACGCGAGGTTCCGGTGCGCCTCGTCGAGCTCGACGGCGAAGTCGAAGGACACGCCGTGTTCGTCGACCCCGGCGCGGCCTGCGATCGTGCGCGTGCTCTCGAGGTCGAGGAACGCGAGCGCCGCGCGGACCTCCGGGTCGCGCCGGGTCTCGCGTTCGATCATGTCGCGGATCATCGGCATGACCGGCTGGAGGTTGAGGCAGAAGAACATCAGGTCGCTGCCGCGCATCGCCATCGCGCCGGCGAGCTCCGCGCTGCGCGCGAGCGAACCCTCGCCGCCGTTCTGCATGCGGGCGAGCACGCCGGCGACGTCCTCGCGGTGGCGGCCGGCGACGACCAGGCGTGAGGTCAGCGTCACGAAGGCCTGCCCCTCGATCGACCAGGTCGCGTGGCCCGCGATGGGCTCCACGGGCTGGCCGCCGGCCGGCAGCGCGGTCTCGAGCAGGCCGCGAACGACGTCGAGGTCGCCCGGGTGCAGGATCGCGACGCCGTCGGACGGGCCGTCACGCATGTCGATCCCGGTGATCGCGACGGCGACGCCCCGCATGCCGAGCAGGCCCTCGACCAGGAGCGGGCTGATGCCGAGCCGTTCGCCGCCCGCGCCGAGCAGGCCGAGCTGGTCGAGCAGCGCGCGCAGCTGCGCGCCCGGGCGGTTGAACTCGACGTAGAAGATCGTGTCGGCGGGAGAGAGCTGCGCGAAGTCCGAGGAGGCGAGCTCCTCGGTGATCTCGCTGGCGCGGCGCCGGGCCTCGGCGCGCAGCTCGTCCGACGCGCGGCGGTCGTTGGCGACGCCGTCGTACAGCGCGAGCGCGCCTTCGAGGTCCTGCCGCTCGTGCTGCAGGTAGTAGGCCTGGTGCAGGCGCTCCGCGGGCGACTGCGCCGCGGCCGGGGAGACGATCGAGAGGAACGCGGCGAGCGCGAGCGCGCACCGCGCCGGGAGACGGAGAGTCGGCGACGGATTCATCTGGGGCACCGTGTGAGTTCGGGCAGAGGAGCAAGACGGGGCCACCTGCCGAGAGCGCGCGGCGCTGCGGGCCGGCGGCCGGCGCGGGTGCGGCGGGCCCCGCGACCTATTTTGCCAGACCGTCGCGCGAGCGTCGGAGATGGTGCGGGAAGGGCGCGGGGCGGCGATGATCCCGGCGTGAAGACCCTGCCCCTGGTTCGCTCCGCCGTGCCGTGCCTCGCCCTGCTGACGGCCACGACCGCCTGCGTGCACGCGCCCGGAGCCGCGCTGCGCGAGCTGGCGCTGCCCGCGGCGACGACCCAGGTCGTGCTGTCGACGACCGCCGGCTGGGACGACACCGCAGCGACGGTGCGCTGCCTCGAGCGCGACGGCGACGGCTGGCGGCAGGTCGGCGCGGCGATCCCGGCGCGGGTCGGCCGCAGCGGCCTCGGCTGGGGCCTCGGCCTGCACGCCGACGGCGACGGCGGCGGCCCCACGAAGCGCGAAGGCGACGGCAGGGCGCCCGCGGGCGTGTTCGCGCTCGGGCCGGCGTTCGGCTACGCGGACGCGCCGCCGCCGGGCCTGGCGATGCCCTACCGCCGGGCGACCGCGCGCGACTACTTCGTCGACGACCCGGAATCGCCCGCCTACAACACGTGGCAGCGCATCCCCGACGACCGGCCGAACGAGCCGGCGGACCACTGGCGGTCCTGCGAGCGCATGCGCCGCGACGACGCGCA
>CALKYL010000009.1 GCA_938003515.1 uncultured bacterium | reverse complement strand
GGCGATGCTTTTGTGATCGGGGCGGGGCGGGGGGTCCGTCCGGGTGGCTGTTGTTTTCGGGGAGGCGGCGTCCCCCGAGAGGTACGCTCTGGCCCGGGGCGGGGTTCGGGAGGGTTGCTCGCGCGCGGTCGGGATCGGCTCGGGGTGGCCGATCGGGGCGCTCGGGGCCACCGACCCCGAGCGAGCCGGGAAGCGGCCGTGGGCCGTGCGGCGCCGCGAGGGGCCACGAACGGGGTGGAACGGGGTGGAATCCCCTCTCGCCAACCCGTTTGCTTCCGCCCCCCGGCAAAGCCCTCGTCCCGGAGCCCCTCAAGTCGAATGGCCGCCAAGCGTTCCCAGAGCAAGAAGAAGTCTCCGTCCAAGCCGAAGGCCGCCGCGCCCCGTGCGCGCGCGGCGCGCGGCCAGCCTCAAGACGACCGCCTCGGCCAGCTCGAGCGGCTGATCGAGATGATGGTCGAGAAGGACGTCGTCGAGGTCGAGCTCGAGGAGGCCGGCACGCGCTGGCGCGTGCGGCGGACCGAACCCCACGCGGTGACCTACGCCGCACCTCCGATGGCGCTGCCGCACGGCGCCATGCCGGCGATGCCGCACACGCACGCGCCGAGCGGCGCCGGCGCCGCGGCCGAGCCGCAGGGCGAGGTGTTCAAGTCGCCGATGCTCGGCACCTTCTACCAGGCCGCGTCGCCCGACTCGGAGCCGTTCGTCAAGGTCGGCGACCGCGTCAACGCAGCCAGCACGCTCTGCATCATCGAGGCCATGAAGGTGATGAACGAGATCAAGGCCGAGCGCGACTTCGAGATCCTCGACGTGCTCGTCAAGAACGGCGAGCCGGTCGAGTACGGCCAGCCCCTCTTCCTCATCCGCTGAGCCGCCGTCGATGTTCCATCGCATCCTGATCGCCAACCGCGGCGAGATCGCGCTGCGCATCCTGCGCGCGTGCAAGGACCTGGGCATCGAGACCGTCGCCGTCTACAGCGAGGCGGACCGGGACTCCCTGCACCTGCGCTACGCCGACGAGACGATCTGCATCGGACCGGCGCCGAGCGGGGACAGCTACCTCAACATCCCCGCGATCATCGCCGCGGCCGAGATCGCGGACGTCGAGGCGATCCACCCCGGCTACGGCTTCCTCAGCGAGAACGAGCACTTCGCCGAGGTCTGCCAGAGCTGCAACATCAAGTTCATCGGTCCGAGCCCGCAGGCGATCGCGCAGTGCGGCGACAAGGTCGCGGCCAAGGTGCTGGCGCGCCAGGCCGACGTGCCGACGGTGCCAGGCTCCGACGGGCCCGTCGACAACGAGCAGGAGGCGCTGACCGTCGCGCGCAAGATCGGCTTCCCGGTGCTGATCAAGGCGGCGGCGGGCGGCGGCGGCCGCGGCATGCGGGTCGCCCACAACGAGCCCAGCCTGGTCACCGGCTACCACTCGGCGCGCAGCGAGGCGGAGAAGGCGTTCAAGGACTCGACCGTCTACATCGAGAAGTTCGTCGAGAAGCCGCGCCACGTCGAGATCCAGATCATGGCCGACATGCACGGCAACGTCGTGCACCTCGGCGAGCGCGACTGCTCGGTGCAGCGCCGCCACCAGAAGCTCGTCGAGGAGAGCCCGTGTCCGGTGCTCGACGCCACGACGCGGCAGCGCATGGGCGAGGCCGCCGTGCGGCTGGCGAAGGCGGCGAACTACCACTCCGCCGGCACCGTCGAGTTCCTGCTCGACCGCGACAACAACTTCTACTTCATCGAGATCAACTCGCGCATCCAGGTCGAGCACCCGGTCACCGAGCTGGTCACCGACACCGACCTGATCCGCGAGATGATCGGCGTCGCGGCGGGCGAGCCGCTGTCCTTCCGCCAGCAGGACGTGCAGATGCGCGGCCACGCGATGGAGTTCCGCATCAACGCGGAGGACCCGGACGCCGGCTTCAAGCCGAGCCCGGGCACGATCCGCACCTTCGTGGCGCCGGCCGGCCCCGGCGTGCGGTGGGACAGCCACGTCTACCAGGGCTACACGGTGCCCCCGCACTACGACTCGATGGTCGGCAAGCTGATCGTGCACCGCAAGACGCGCAAGCTGGCGATCGAGACGGCGCGGCGCGCGCTGTCGGAGCTGACGATGGAGGGCATCGCGACGACCGCGAGCCTGTTCCTGCGCATCCTCGACCACTCCGACTTCTGCGCCGGCGACGTCGACACCGGCTTCATCGACCGCTACTTCGTGCCGCGCTAGGATCGCAGGCGCCGATGACCACGAAGCCGAGGCGCTGGACCGGACGCCTGTTGCTGGTCGCCGACCTCGTCGTCGCGAACGCCGTCGCCGGGATCTGGGTGGCGACGTTCCTGCAGCCCCGCGTGCTCGGCGCGGATCCGGGGCCGGGCGGCGAGGCGATCGAGGGCCGGCGCTCCGTGCTGCTGCCGCTCGACACGCCCGCCGCGTGGCTCGCCTTCGCCGGCGGGGTGCTGCTGCTGGTCTGCAACTTCGCGTGGCTGGTGCGCCCGCGCGCGCGCGGGCTGCCGAGCCACTGGGTGCTCAGCGAGACCGCCGCGGGCCCGGTGCGGGTCGCGCGGGAGGCGATCGAGAACGCGCTCCGCGTGCGCGGCGAAGCGCTCGCCGAGGTCACGACCTGCTCGCCCTCGTGCAGATGCGGATCGAGCGCGTCGTCGTGACCGCGCAGTTCCTGTGCGCCGAGGGACAGGACCACCTGGCCGCGAGCCAGCGGCTGCGCCAGGCGCTGCGCGAACGGTTCGCCGAGCTGGTGCGGCTGGGCGACGCCCGCCGCGCGGAGTTCGAGCTCGAGTTCCAGGGCTTCGCCGGCAAGCTGGGCAAGAACGTCGAGCCCCAGCCGGTCGAGGACCCCGTGCCGTTCACGGGGCCGAAGTATCCGATCGACGACGACTCGGTGGCGGGAGGGAGGACGTGACCTTACGGGAGGGTTTGCTGACCGGCGGCGGCGACGCGCCGGGTCTCAACGCGGCGATCTGCGGCCTCG
>CALKYL010000008.1 GCA_938003515.1 uncultured bacterium | reverse complement strand
GACCGGAATCGAACGCGTCGACGTCATGCGCCTACACCATCTGCTCGGCGGCGCCGCCGGACTTGATGTCGCCCTTGTCGATCATGTCGCGGATCATCGTCAGGATCTCGTTCTGCGCGGCGAGCACGTCGGCGAGCGGGGTCGGGCCGAGGTTGTCCCGCTCCTCGACGACCATGTCCGACGCGCGCTTCGACAGGTTGCCGAGGATCACCTGCTCGACCGGCGGCGTCGTCGCCTTCAGCGCGAGCGCCAGCTGCCGGGAGTCGACCGCGGCGAGCACCTTCTGCATCGACTTCTTGTCCAGCTTCTCGAGGTCGTCGAAGGTGAACATCTCGTTGCGGATCGCCACCGCGATGTCCGGGTCGGACTCCTCGATCTTCTCGAGCACGTCCTTGTCGCCCCCACCGAGGTTGTTGAGCAGCGAGGCGGCCGCCTTGACCCATGCCTTCGGCTCGCTGCGCAACGTCGTCAGCCCCAGGTCCTTGACCTTCTTGCGCATGACCTCGAGCACGCGCTGCACGACGTCGGCCGGCGTGCGCTCGAGCGTCGCGACGCGGCTGACCAGGTCGGCGCGCTCCTCGGGCTCGAGGAACTTGAGGACCTCGCCGCCCTTCTGCCGGTCGAGGTGCGCGAGGAACACGGCGGCGATCTGCGGATGCTCTTCGGTCAGCAGGTTGGCGAGGTCCTCCGCGGTCAGGGCCTCGAACATCGCGAACGGCCGCTTGGCGAGGATGTCGCTGTTGGCGCGGCGCGCGACCACCCCGCTGCGTTCCTCGCCGAACGCCTTCGCGAGCACGTTCTGCATCAGGCCGCCGACGTCGCCGAGGGCCATGCCGCCCTGACGCAGCCGCACGACGGCCGCGCGGTACACGCTGCGCACGGTCTCGCGGTCGACCGCCATCTCCTGCAGCTCCTGCATCGCGCGCGTGACCTTGTCCACGCCGTCGTCCGAGAAGTGGCGCAACACCTTGGCGGCGAGCTCCTGATCGATCGACAGGAGCAGCATCGCGAGCATCTTGTCGGTGCCCAGCTGTTCGACGGTTTCGGTCACGTGGCGCCCTCGCTCAGGCCTTCTCCATCAGCCACGACTCGAGCAGCTTGGCGAGCGCGGCCGGATCGTTGGCGATCGAACGCTCGATCTCGCGCCGCATGCGCTTCTGCTGCTCCTCCGGCGCCAGGTCCTCTTCGGGGATCTCCGGCAGCGCGTCGGCGGGCTTGGCCGCCGGCGAAGCGGTCCGCTTGAACAGCCCGCGCAGGAACACGAGCACGACGCACACGCCCAGGATCTGGCCGACGGTCGGCCCCCAGCTCTCGACGAGCTCGCCGAAACCCGGGCCGACCGAGACCGTCGCGACGTCCTCGACCGGCGCGAAGTCGCCGGCCAGCGTGCTGAAGGCATCGTCGGCGTCGCGCTGCGGATCCCACCCGACGATCGCCTTGACCGTGCGCACGAGGTCGTCCTTGTTGAAACCGTCGGCGCCCTCGAGCGCCCGGTCGTAGAGCACGGCGACCGACATGCGCTTGACGTCGGGCATCAGCTTGCCGACGCGGCGTTCGCCGATCTCGGTGACGAACTTGCGGTTGCGCGTCTCGTTCTTGCTCTTCGCGGCGGACGCGTCCTGCGCGACCGCCGGCGAGTCCGTCGAGTCCTTCGTCACCTCCTCGGAGCTGACGATCTGCTCTTCGGGCACCACCTTCTCGCTGCGGATCTCCCACAGCGGGTCGAGTTCGACGGTCACCTGCACCGCGGTCTTGCCCGGCCACAGCTGGTCGAGGCGATCCTGCGCGAGGCGCGTGCGCTCGTCGCTGAGGCTCCGCTGCAGCGCGAGGAACTCGGACGACCCGGCGCCGCCGGCCTCGCGGTCGGGGTCGTAGCTCCAGCGCTGGCCGCCGGTCGTGCTGACGACGTCGATGTCCTTCATCGGCACCATCAGCTGCGACGAAGCGATCGACGCGGCGCTGCGCGCGGTGCCCTCCCAGGGCGCGCCCGGGCGGAGCCGCAGCACGACGGTCGCGCTGGCCTTCTGTTCTTCGAGTCGATCGCGGTAGGCGACGCGGCCACGCGGCCGGCTGGCGGTCACGGTGACCGATACGACGCCGTCGAGCTGCCGGATCGCCGCCTCCGCCTGCGCGCGCGAGGCCGCGTCGAGGCGCCATGCCTTGGTCGCCGCGTCCTCGATCAGGCTCGTGCTGCCGCCGAGCGAGGGCGACTGCACGCCGGTCAGGCCCTCCTTCGAGATCGCCATGTTGGCGACGCCGACCTTGGTCCGCTCGACGAGGAACGAGCGGCCGGTGTCGTCGACCGTGAACGAGATGCCGGCCTGGCCGAGCGCCTGCTCGACGCGGGTCATCTCGTCGCTCGTGCGGGCCGTGTAGACGATCTCGTAGCTGGGTCGCCCGGCGTACCAGACGATGCCGACGAGCCCCACGACGGTCGCGAGCAGCACGACGCCGACGACGAGCCGCTGCGGCGCGTCGAGACGGCTCCAGATGCCCTTCATCTGGACCAGGAGGTCTTGGAAGAACGTTCGCATGGATCAGACCGTGGACCTCGAGAGCTTCTCCCAGGCGTCGACGAGCTTGTTCCGGACCTCGAGCAGCAGGTTGAACGCGACCTCGCTCTTGCTGCTCGCGATCATCACGTCGTGCAGCTCGACGTCCTCGCCGAGCACGAGGCCGCGGACCTTCTCGCGCACGTCGTCCTGCAGGCCCTGGACGCGCTCGAGCGAGTCGGCGAGCACGTTGTCGAACGGCTTCGGCCCCTCGACCTCGCCGCCGCGGCCCTCGTCGAACCACGGCAGCGGGCCGTCGGCGCGCAGCGGTCCCTGCGGGCCGCCGAGGCCCGGCAACGGCCCTTCGGGGCCGCCCTGCCCGAGCGGCGCGTCACGCGGCGGATCGCGCCGGAACGACCGGTCGAAGCCGAGGATCGGAGGGAGGTCGAAGCCGCTCATCGCCGGTCACCTCAGCTGCCGAGATGCTGCAGAGTGCTCTGCAGCATGCCGCGGTAGGTGCGCAGCGCCGTCCGGTTGGCGTCGAAGCTGCGCTCGATGATGGACATGTCGACCAGCTCCTGGAACAGGTCGACGTTGCTGCCCAGCACGCGGCCGGCCGCGTCGGCGTCCGGGTGCCCGGGCTGGTAGAACACGGGGAACGGCGAGCGGTCCTCGACGACGTTCGCGATCCGCACGCCGCCGTCCGGCAGCCCGCCGCGCGCGCCGCGGCCGGCCGCCCGCTGCAGCATCTCCTCGAAGACGACGACCTTGCGCCGGTACGGCTCCTTCTGCGCGTTGCCGGTCCGGTGCATGTTGCCGAGGTTGCTCGCGACGATCTCGGAGCGCTGCAGTTCGGCGCGCAGGCCGCTCGCGGCGATGTCGAAGCCGCGGAAGACGCCGTGCATGGGGTCGCTGGTCATCGCTGTCACCTGCCGAAGATCGCCTTGTTGATCGTGTCGAAGTAGCCGCCGGCGCGGCGCGCCATGTAGTCGTGCATCAACGACGTCTTGCCGAGCAGCGCCAGCTCCTCCATCAGGACGACGTTGTTCTGCCCGGGCGGGCCGGACTCGTCGCGCTGCACGACCGCGCGCACCGAGCCGTCCTCGCGCCCTTCCGCGACCGCGGAGCGCAGGAGGTCCTCGAAGCGCACCTCGTAGCGCTTGTAGCCGGGCACGTTCTGGTGGGCGATGTTGTGGATCACGGCCCGCGTGCGCGCGCTCAGCGCGTTCAGCGTGTTGTGCGTGAACGCCGTGTCGCTGTCGTAGTCGATCATGATTCGCCGATTGCCGCTCAAGCATCGGCGCGGGGCGGCTCCGGCCTTGAGACCGAAGCTTCGGCGCCGCGACGACCCGCCGCCCGACCCGATCTGTCGCGCTTCTCGACGGTCTCGCGCGCCGCGCGGCCCGCGCCGCGAAATGTGCCGGGGCGCTGCATTCGGCCGCTCGATCCCTATGCTGCCGCGCGTGACGCACGCCGAGACAGAGGGACTGCCGTCGGGCCGCGGAGCCGGCCGCGCTCGCGTCCTCCCCCGCTTCGTCCAGGCGGCGCTGCCCGACGCGGGCGACGTCGCGCCGACGCTGCGCCGCGGCCTGGCCGCCGAACGCGCCTGGATCCCGGCGCGGTTCCTGTACGACGAGCTGGGCTCGCGGCTCTTCGACGCGATCACCGCGCTGCCGGAGTACTACCCGACGCGCACCGAGGCCGCGATCTTCGACGCGCACCTGCCGGCGATGGCCGCCGCGACACCGGTCGCCGGGTGCACGCTCGTCGATCTCGGCGCCGGCAGCTGCGAGAAGGCCCCCAAGCTGTTCCCCGCGGTGCGCCCGCGGCAGTACGCGGCGGTCGACATCTCGGTCGAGTTCCTGCGCACCGCCGTGTCGCGGCTGCAGCTCGAGCACCCGGACATCGACATGGTGGGCGTGGGCACGGACTTCTCGTCCCGGCTCGAGCTGCCCGACGAGGTGGCCGCCGAGCGGCGCCTGTTCTTCTACCCGGGCTCGTCGATCGGGAACTTCGGGCCGGCAGACGCGACCGCCTTCCTCGGCCGCGTGCGGGACGCGATGGGCGACGACGGCGCCCTGTGGATCGGCGTCGATCTGCGCAAGGACGTCGAAACCATGGTCCGGGCCTACGACGACGAGATCGGGGTCACGGCGGCGTTCAACCGCAACGTGCTGCGCCACGTCAACAAGCTCGCCGGCACCGACTTCTCGCCGGCCGACTGGGACCACGTCGCGCGCTTCGACGAGGAGCTGAGCCGGATCGAGATGCACCTGCAGGCGCGCGCCGACGTCACGGTCCGCTGGCCCGGCGGCGAACGCCGCTTCGCCGCGGGCGAGCGCATGCACACCGAGAGCTCCTACAAGTACGGCCTCGACGACTTCCGCGACCTGCTCGGCCGGGCCGGCCTGCGGCAGGTCGGCGTATGGACCGATCCGAAGAAGTGGTTCGGCGTCTTCGTCGCCGCGCCGGCCGGGCGGTGAGCGCGCGGCCGTGAACGACCCGCCCCGCCTGTCGCCGGAGCAGCTGGGCGTCGCGCTCGGCGAGGCGCGGCGGGCGACGCTCGCGGCGTCGATGGACCTCGACGACTCGAAGTGGCGCGTGCCGGTCTCGCCGTGGATCCAGCCGACGGCCTGGGACCTCGCCCACGTCGGCTGGTTCGCGGAGTTCTGGATGTTGCGCGGCCCGCACCGGCTCGGCGTCGACGGCTGCCAGGACGCGGCCGGACCGGCGCGCCTGTTCGGGCCGGACGAGCACTACGACTCGGCGCGCATCGCGCACGCGGACCGCTGGCGCATCCCGCTGCTGTCACGGGAGCAGCTCGCGCAGCGGCTGGCGGACCAGCTCGGCGCCTGCGTCGAGGCGCTCGGCGCGCCGACCGACGACATCGTCTACTTCGCCCACCTGGCGCTCTTCCACGAGCTGATGCACGTCGAAGCGCTCGCGTGGACGCGCGCGCAGCTGGGCTACGCGCCGCCGCGCGGCCTCGCGATGCCGCCGGTGCCGGCGGCGACCGCGGTCGCCGTGGCGGGAGGCGAGGCCACGGTCGGCGCCGACGCCGCGAGCGGCTTCGCGTTCGACAACGAGACCCCGCCGGCGCGGCGCCGGCACGGCGCGTTCGCGACCGCCTCGCACCCCGTGCGCCACGCCGCGTTCGCCGCGCTGGTCGGGGCCGCCGGCCGAGGAAGGGGCGACGTGTGGCCCGACGCGG
>CALKYL010000007.1 GCA_938003515.1 uncultured bacterium | reverse complement strand
GACGACGGCACGGAGCGCTTCGTCGACGGCACCGGGTTCGCGCACAACCTGCCGGCAGACGGCGAGCGGCTGATCCTGCACGTCGAGCTCGACACCGCCAAGAAGGAGGCCGTCGACCTGCCGTCGACGACCAGCCTCGGCTACGTGATGCTGCAGCAGCTGCACGACCCGAACGGCATGGGGCGGCTGCGGTGGCCGTTCCGGCTGCGCTTCGCGATCGACGCGCCGGTCGTGCTGCACCCGTTCGCCGCGCTCGACTTCGGCCGCGTCGCCGAGTCCCAGACCGCGGAGACGCTGACGACGCTGCGCGGCGACGACGCGCACCCCGAGGTCGTGTTCGGGCCCGCGCGCAGCTCCGACCCGTCGGTCGAGGTGGCGCTCGAGCCGGGCGACGGCGTCACGGTGCTGCGCGCGCGGTGCCGGCCGGGGGCGCTCGGCAACCACCGCGCCGAGGTCACGGTCGGCACCGATCTGCCGGACTACACGGTCGCGCTGCAGGCGACGTGGAAGGTCGTGCCGGACCTCGAGGCGACGCCGCTCGCGAAGGTCTCGCTGACCGCCCCGCTCGACCGCGCGCAGCCGGACGGCGACGCGCTGCACCAGTTCGTGCTGGTCACCGACCACGACACGCGCCGCGACCCGGAGTTCTCGGTGCACGAGATCGTCGACGCGCGCGGCCGGGACGCGTCCTCGCACTTCGCGGTCACGTTGTCCGCGGTCGGCAGCGACACGCGCCAGCAGCGGCTCGCGGTGCGCTACGTCGGCGGCTTGACCGGCGCATTCCGAGGCCGGATCGTGCTGACGAAGGCGGGCGCCGACGGGCCGTTCCTGCCCATCGACCTGGCCGTCTTCCCGCAGAAGCACCCATGATCCCGACCCGCCCCGCGAGCTGGCTCGCGCTGTCCTTCGCCGCGGCCACCTGCGTGGCCACGTTCAGCCAGTGCGGGCCCGCGGACGGGCCGCGCCCGTCTTCCGAGGGGGCCGGCGCGCCCGCCCGGGCCGCGTCCCGGCCGGCGGCCCCGGACCCGGGAGCCCGGAGTCCGAACCTCCAGGAGCCGAAGAACCAGGAGCCGAAGAACCAGGTCCCGAAGCCCGACGCGCGCCCCGTCGAGGCGCCGCCCGCCGACGCGGTGCGGCTGTTGATCTCCGGCGCGATGCTCGGCCGCCTCGAACCGTGCGGCTGCGCGAGCGGCCAGCTCGGTGGACTCGCGCGCCGCATGCAGCACGTCGGCGAGCAGCGCACCTACGACCTCCTGCTCGAGGGCGGGGACCTGGTCGGCGGCGACACCGAGCTCGACGTGATGAAGCTGATGGCGGCGGCGACGGTGCTGTTCCGGATGGAGCGCCCGTACGACGTGCTCGGCGTCGGCCTCCGGGACCTCGCGCTGCCGCGCGACGAGTGGAGCGCGTTCCTCGCCGGCGTGCCGGTCGTCGCGACCAACCTGTCGAGCGCCGCGCCCGACTGGCCGGGGCTGCCGTTCGTCGACAAGGACGTGCGCGGCCTGCGCGTGCGCACGGCGTCGCTCCTGCTGCCGGAGCTGCCGGAGGCCGCGACCGCCGGCGGCGCGCTCGAGCGCACCGACCCCGTGGCGGCGTGGCGCGACGCGTTCGCCGGCGTCGAACCGGAGGTCCTGCGCATCGCGATGCTCTACGGCCCCGAACAGGACGTGCGCGCGACGCTGCCCAGGCTCGAGCCGCGTCCGGACCTCGCGATCGCCGTCGACGGCGGCTACGTCGAGCCGACCGCCGCGCCGACGATCGTCGCCGACGTGCCGCTCGTGTTCACCGGCATCCGCGGCCGCGTGCTGCTCGACGCGCGGCTGTGGCGCAGCGGCGACCGGTCGCGCGTCGCGTGCGAGCTCGTCCCGCTGGCCGGCAGCCGCACGGTGCCCGGCGGCGGCGGCGACCCGCAGGTGCACGACGTACTGCTCGAGCACCGCCGCAACGTCAAGGAGTTCGGCGTGCTGGCGAGCATGGCCGAACGCACGCCGACCCCGAGCGGCGCCGCGTACGTCGGCACCGAGACGTGCCGCAGCTGCCACCCTTCGTCGTACGACGCCTGGGCGAAGACCAAGCACGCCGGCGCGTGGCAGACGCTGGTCGACGCCGAGAACGACCCGAAGCGCTACGGCTGGCCGGTGACGGCCTACCCGGACTGCGTCGGCTGCCACGTCGTCGGCTACGGACACGAGACCGGCTTCGTCGGGCCGGACACGACCCCGCACCTGCGCGACGTGGGCTGCGAGCGCTGCCACGGCCCGGGCAGCGAGCACGTCGCCGCCGCCGGAACCGCGCCGCTCGGCATCCTGGGCGGCGCCCTGCCGTCGGTCATGTGCACCGAGTGCCACGACTTCGAACAGTCGCCGGACTTCGTCTACGGAGACCGCTGGGCCGCGATCGCCCACGGCCTCGAGCCGCACCAGCAGGCGGTGCGCGACGCGCGGAAGCAGGGCGCAAAGGACGGGAAGTAGCCGGGCGCGCCGCTACATTGCCCGGATGCGTTCTCCCGACACCTCGCGACGTCAATTCCTGATCGGCGGCGCCGCGCTCGGCGGCGCCGCGGCCCTCGGCGCGTGCGCCGCCGGCGCTCCGACCCCGCGGCGACCCCGCTCGCCGAACGACCGGCTGCGTATCGGCATCGTCGGCTGCGGCGGCGAGGGCCTCAGCTACATGGAGGCGTGCGCGCGGACGCAGGACATCGTCGCGCTGTGCGACGTCGACGTCGGCAAGGCGGCGAACGCGCGCGAGCAGCACCCGAAGGCCGCGTTCTACCACGACTGGCGCGACATGCTCGACCGCGAACGCCTCGACGCGATCACGGTCAGCACGCCCGACCACAGCCACGCCGGCCCGGCGCTCGCGGCGATGGCGCTCGGCATGCACGTGTTCGTGCAGAAGCCGCTGACGCACACCGTGCAGGAGGCCCGCCTGCTGCGCGACGCGGCGCGCAAGACCGGGGTGATCACGTCGATGGGCAACCAGGGCACGTGCCTCGAGGGCTTCCGCAGCGCGGCCGAGTGCGTGCGCGGCGGCGTGATCGGCCCGGTGCGCGAAGTGCACGTCTGGACCAACCGCCCGATCTGGCCCCAGGGCATCCCGCGCCCGACGCACATCGATCCGATCCCGGCGTCGTTCCGCTGGGACCTCTGGCTCGGCCCGGCCGCGTGGCGCCCCTACGCCAAGGGTCGGCCGGACTCGGAGTTCAAGGGCTACGCGCCGTTCCACTGGCGCGGCTTCTGGGACTTCGGCACCGGCGCGCTCGGCGACATGGCCTGCCACGTCGCGAACCTGCCGTTCTTCGCGCTCGAGCTCGACGCGCCCGACTGGGTGGACGCAGAGAGCGAGGGCGGCAACGACTACACCGCGCCCACGCGCTCGACGATCCGCATGCACTTCCCGGCGCGCGGCAAACGGGGCGAGGTCCTGCTGACCTGGTACGACGGCGGCGACCTGCCGCCGGCCGACCTGCTGCCCGAGGTCGAGCTCGCCGCCGGCGGCTTCCTGCTCGTCGGCGAGCGGGGCACGCTCTACTCGCCGACCGACTACGGCGAGCGCTTCGACCTGTATCCCAAGGAGCGGTTCGCGGCCTTCACGCCCCCGCCGCCGACCCTGCCGCGCTCGCCCGGCATCCACGACGAGTGGCTGCAGGGCATCCTGAACGGAGTGCAGCCGATGGCCAGCTTCGAGTATGCGGCGCCCTTCACCGAGGCGATGCTGCTCGGCAACCTCGCGCTGCGCGCAGGCGAGCGCATCGAGTGGGACGCCGCCAACCTGCGCGTCACCAACTCGAAGGCGGCGCAGGCGCTCGTCGGCAAGGACTACCGGCGCGGCTTCGAGCTGACCGAGGTCTGACGACGCCGCGCGTCGGCGGGCTCAGCCGCCCGCCGACCGGCAGTGCGCGTCGAGCCACGCGCACATCTCCGCGAGGCAGTGCAGCACGTTCTGCCGCGCGCGGTAGCCGTGGCTCTCGAACGGCAGCATGCACAGGCGCGCGGTGCCGCCGTGGCCCTGGATCGCCGCGAACAGCCGCTCGGACTGCATCGGGAACGTGCCCGAGTTGTTGTCGTCGTCGCCGTGCACGAGCAGGATCGGCTCGTCGATCTCGTGCGCGTGCATGAACGGCGACATCGCGAAGTAGATCTCCGGCGCCTCCCAGAAGGTGCGCTCCTCGTTCTGGAAGCCGAACGGGGTCAGCGACCGGTTGTAGGCGCCCGAGCGCGCGATGCCGCAGGCGAACAGGTCGCTGTGCGCCAGCAGGTTCGCCGTCATGAACGCGCCGTAGCTGTGGCCGGCGACGGCGATCCGCTTGGGGTCGACGACGCCTTCGCGGGTGAGCGCGCCGACCGCGGCGCGGGCGTTCATGCGGACCTGCTCGACGAAGGTGTCGTTCGCCGTGCGCCGCGGGCCGACGATCGGCATCGACGCGTCGTCGAACACCGCGTAGCCGTGGCGCAGGAGGAACAGGTGCGACGTTCCGCGCAGCTGCAGCCAGCGATCGGGCGCGGCGCGGACCTGGCCGGCGTCGCTCGCCTGCACGAACTCGCGCGGATAGGCCCACAAAAGGCACGGCAGGAGCTCCCCGTCGGTCCGGCCCGGCGGCAGGTAGAGCGTGCCGCTCATCGGCACGCCGTCCTCGCGTTCGTAGCGCACCAGCCGGCGTTCGACCGACCGGATCCACTCCGCGGCCGGGTCCTCGAAGGCGTGCAGGGTGCGGCGCGCGCCGCTCGCGCGGTCGACGTGCACGATCGAAGGCGGTTCGGCCTGCGACTCGCTGCGCACGACGAGCCGGTCGGAAGCCGGGCCCGCGAACCCGACGAACGTCTCGTGCCGGTCCGGGCGCGCCTCGAACAGCCGCTCCTTCGCGCCGGTCGCCACGTTCCACGCGTCGACGAACGGCCGGTCGCCGTCGGGCGACGCCCCGGAGCCGCTGAGGAACAGGCGTCCGTCGCGTTCGCGCAGCACGACGCGGCCGTCGAGCAGGCGCTCGCGCACCGGGCGGCCGGGGTCGCCGTAGGCGTCCTGGGTCGAGCGCTCGTCGAGCAGCGCCGGCTTTGCGTCGAGGTCCGCGAGATCGAGCCGCCACAGGCGCTCGACGCGCGTCTTGCGGTCGAACTCGCGCGCGAGGGCGAGCTGGCCCCCGCCGCCGAAGTCCAGTCCGGCGGCGCGATGCTCGGTGCGGAACCACAGCCGCGGATCGCCGTCGGGCTCGGCGAGCAGGAACACGTGGTCCCGGTGCGGCACGTCGGCCTTCGGGTCGCCGCCGTCCTGCGCCTCGGCCCATACCAGCGCGTGCTGCGTCGTCGGCACCCACTCGACCGAGCGCGGACCCTTGGCGACGCCGCCGATCGGCACCGCGTCGAGCACCCGGTGGCGGTGCAGCACGCGCAGCCGGCGGCCGTCCGCGGCGTGCACGGCGGTCGCGCCCGGGAACAGGTAGAGCGGCACGTGGTAGGCGAACGGTCGCTCGATCGTCTCGACGAGCAGGAACGCGCCGTCGGGCGACGGCTCGACCCGCCGGTGCATCGCCGGCTCGCCGAGCGGCGCGACCGAACGCGCCGCGGCGTCGACGACGGCGAGCTGGCTCGTGCCGTAGAACGCCAGCAGGTCCGCGTCGTGCGCGTCCTCCAGCAGGTCCTGGTAGGTGCGCACCTGCGCGCGGCGGCCGCGCGTCGACGCCTGCACGACGGGGCCGCGGGGCACCG
>CALKYL010000006.1 GCA_938003515.1 uncultured bacterium | reverse complement strand
GGCAGCACGTCGGCGTCCTCTGGTCGCCGTTCGGCGCCCGGCACGCCGATCCGTTCCCCGACCCGCGGCTGCAGCAGGTGCGCGACGAGATCCTGCGCCTGTCGACGCGCTTCGGCGTGCTCGGCGAGTACACCGCGTTCCTCGCGACCGAGGGCAGCCGCCTCGACGACTGGCACGCGCTGACGATGGCCTGCCAGGCCAACCTCGAGGGCCGCGCGGTCGTCACGCGCAGCGGCCTCGGCGCCGTCAACCAGGGCCAGAACCTGTGGCACCAGAAGGGCCAGACCCACGCCAACCCGCGCAACTCCTACCTCGACGAGAACCTGAAGCGCGTCGAGCTGTCGACGATCCAGCAGGTCTGCGACCGCGCGTTCTTCAAGCGCGGCGAGCGCTGGGTCGACTCCAACAGCGTGCTGAAGCAGCGGCTCGAACCCGACGAGAGGGTCGAGGTCGGCAGCCCGCGCTTCTTCGCGCTGCTGCGCCGCCTCGAGGCCGAGGGCAAGAGCGGCGTGCTGTCGCTGCGCGGCGAGATCCTGCTCGACCTCGGCGACAAGAACGTGCTGGTCACGGCGACGGCGCCGACCGGCGAGACCACGAATCCCGAGACCCCCGTGAACAAGAAGGAGACGCGCTGATGTCCCGCTCTTCGTGCCCGATCCTGCTCGCCGCGCTCGGCGGCGCCCTGCTCGCGCAGGGACCGATCCCGATCGCCCCGCTCTCGGCCCGGCCGCCGGCCGGCGCCGCGGTCGCCGGCGCCTCACGCGCGATCGATCTCGTCATCTGCCTCGACGTCAGCGGCAGCATGAGCGGGCTGATCAACGCCGCGCGCCAGAACCTCTGGGCCGTCGTCAACGACCTCGCGACCCTGCAGCCGGCGCCCGACCTGCGCGTCGCGCTCCTGACCTACGGCAACCCGTCGTACGGCGCGGAGTCCGGCTTCGTCGCCGTGCAGACCGGCCTGACCGACGACCTGGACACGGTGTCGGCGAAGCTGTTCGCGCTCGGCACCAACGGCGGCGACGAGTACGTCGCCCGCGTCGTGAAGCGCGCGCTCGACGACCTCGCCTGGTCGCCGGACCGCGACGCGCTGAAGCTCGTGTTCGTCGCCGGCAACGAGCCCGCGACGCAGGATCCGGTGCTGGACGCGTTCGCGCAGAGCAAGGCCGCGATCGAGCGCGGCATCCTGGTCAACACGATCTTCTGCGGCGACCCGAAGCGGGCCGAGGCCGACGGCTGGCGCAACGTCGCGATGCTCGCCGACGGCAAGTTCGCGGCGATCGAACAGGACGCGGCGGTCGTGATCGAGACGCCGTTCGACGCGCAGCTCGCCGAACTCAGCGCGAAGCTCAACACCACCTACGTGCCGTACGGTGCGGAGGCTTCGGTCTGGGCGGCGAACCAGGTCGAGCAGGACCGGAACGCCGTGGGCATGAACGTCGCCGCCGCCGCGCAGCGCTGCCAGACGAAGGCGAGCGGGCTCTACACCAACGCGCGGTGGGACCTGGTCGACGCGTGCCGCGACGCGACGTTCGAGCTCGCGAAGGTCGAGAAGAAGGACCTGCCGGCCGAGCTGCGCGAGCTGTCGCTCGAAGAGCTCGAGGCGCACGTCGCGAAGAAGCGCGCCGAGCGCGACGCGCTCCAGAAGGAGGTCGCCGAACTCGGCGCCGAACGCGACGCGTTCGTCACAGCGGAGCGCAAGAAGCTCGGCGAGGCGGGGGAGAAGCTGTTCGAGCGGGCCGTGCTCGAATCGGTGCGCGAGCAGGCGAAGTCGCGCGGCTTCGTGCGGCCGGCGCCGGCGCGCGCCGAGCAGCCCCCCACCCAGCCACGCGAGCAGCCCGCCGACGGAGCGGAGGGGTCGCCGACGGGCGGCGGCGCGGACGGCGAGCCCGATTTCGCGCGCGTCGTGCGCGACGCCGTCGAGGGCTACGCGGGCTTCGTGCGCGTCACCGGCCAGCCGCACGTCGCGCCCACGCTGTGCCGCATGCCGCCGGGCCCGTTCGTGCGCGTGTCGGAGGCGGCGAAGGAGCACGGCGGCAAGCTCTACCTGCTGTACGCGCGCTACGCCGACGGCCTCGCCTACGTGCAGCCCGGGGAGCCGGCGAAGGTCGGCCAGACGCTGGTCAAGGAGGCGTGGCAGCGGGTGGCCGGCCGGCAGCAGGGACCGACCGAAGCCAGCGAGCGCTACCCGGCGGGGTTGACGCTCGCCGCCGAGGGGGAGGACTGCCACGCCGGCGACGCGCTCGGCCTGTTCGTCATGCACAAGCTGGCGCCGGACACGAAGGGCACGGACCTCGGCTGGGTCTACGGCACCGTCGACCGCGACGGCCGGGTCACCGCCGCCGGCCGCATCGCGTCGTGCATGCGCTGCCACCGCGACGCCGAGCACGACCGGCGATTCGGGCTAGACTGAGCGCGGCCATGACGCAGACCGTGCTCGTCGTCGAGGACGATCCCGCCATCCGGCGCGGGCTCGTCGACACGCTGCAGTTCGCGGGCTACGCGGTGCTGTCGTGTGCCGACGGCGCGGACGGTCTCGACACCGCGCTGACCGCCGCGATCGACCTCGCGATCCTCGACGTCATGCTGCCCAAGCGCGACGGCTTCGAGATCCTCGCCGAAGTGCGCCGTGCCAGGCCGCAGCTGCCCGTCATCCTCGTGACCGCGCGCGGCGCCGAACAGGACCGGGTGCACGGGCTGTCGACCGGCGCCGACGACTACGTCGTGAAGCCGTTCTCGTCCAAGGAGCTGCTGGCGCGCGTCGGCGCCGTGCTGCGACGCAGCGCCGAGCGGCCGACCGACGTCGGCCACGTGCTCGTCGCCGGTCGCGCGATCGACTTCGAACGCCGCGAGGTCGAACGGCCCGACAAGAGCCGCGTGCAGCTGTCCGAGCGCGAGGCGGAGCTCTTGCGCTACCTGGTCCGGAACCGCGGCCGCGCGATCGCCCGGCGCGAGCTGCTGGAGCGCGTCTGGGGCCTGCCGCCCGGCGGCGACGCGTCGACGCGCGCGATCGACATGCACATCGTCAATCTGCGCGACAAGCTTGCCGATCCCTCGAACGCGCCGGAGGTCGTGCTGACCGTGCGCGGCAAGGGCTACATGCTGGCCCGGGCGGAGGACGCGTGACGCCGCGCCGCCGCCGTGCCGCGCTGGGGTTCGCCGCCGTCGCCGGCGTGATGCTCGCCGTGCTGTCGTGGCTGACCGTCGCGCTGCTGCAGCTCGACACGGACGAGCGCGAAGCGCGGCGCGAGGCGGCCGTGCAGGAGCGGCTGCGGCTCGCGCTGTGGCGCATGGACAGCTGGCTCGCGCCGCAGCTCGCCTACGAGTCGATGCGGCCGACGAGCGACTATGCGCCGTTCCCGTCGGCGACGGCCGCGTGGACGAAGGGCTTCCGCCGCATCGCGCCGGACGAGGTCGTCGTGCAGTCGCCGCTGCTCGGCGCGCAGTCGCCGCTGTTCCGGCTGCACTTCGAGTTCAACGACTCGGGCCTCTGCAGTCCGCAGGCGCCGCTCGGCAACGAGCGCGACTTCGCCGAGGCCAACCAGATCGCGCCGGCGCTGCTCGACGACGCCACGGCGCGGCTCGACGAGCTGCGCCGGCGGGTGACCCGCGAGCGGCTCGAGGCGGCGGTCGGCGGGGTCGAGGCGCGGCTGCCGCTGCTCGGCTGCAACCTCGTCGCGCCCGAGAGCCCGCTGCAGCTGCAGCAGAGCGTCACCGAGTTCAACAACCGGCAGATGGCGGTCAAGACCAACGTCACGCCGGGCGACGGCAACTACATCGGGCAGGGGACCAGCTGGCTCGCGGCCGACAGCGAGACCGTCGGGCCGCTGGTGCCGGTCTGGATCGGCGACGAAGACCCGCTGCTCGTCTACGCCCGCCGCGTGCGTCGGCCGAGCGGCTCGCGCATCCAGGGCGTGCTCGTCGACTGGGCCACGCTCGAGGGCGAGCTCGTCGGGCTCGTCGAAGATCTGTTCGCCGACTGCCGCGTCCGGCTGGCGCGCTGCGACGAGCCGACGGCCGCCGAGCAGCCCACGATGCTCGCGTCGGTGCCGGCGCGGATCGTCGCGCACCACCGCGGCGTGCCGCTCGATTCCGAGCTGCCGATCACGGCGATCCTGTGGACGACCTGGGGGGTCACGCTGCTCGGCCTCGCGGCGCTCGGATTCACGCTGCGCGCCGCGATCGGCTTCGGAGAGAGGCGCGCGGGCTTCGCGTCGGCGGTGACCCACGAGTTGCGCACGCCGCTGACGACCTTCCGCATGTACAGCGAGATGCTCGCGGACGACGTCGTGCGCGAGCCGCGAGCTCGTCGCGAGTATCTGCAGACCCTGCAGCGCGAGTCGAACCGGCTGGCGCGCGTCGTCGAGAACGTGCTCGCCTGGTCGCGCCTCGAGGAGGGTCGCTTCGCGAGCCGCCGCGAGCGCGTCGCCGTGGGCGGCCTCGTCGAGCGCGCGGCGCCGACCCTGACTCAGCGGCTGGACGAGGTCGGCATGACGCTCGACGTGCAGCTCGACGACGCCGCGCGCGATCTCGTGGTCGTCACCGACGAGGACGCGGTCGGCCAGGTGCTGTTCAACCTGGTCGACAACGCCGCCAAATACGCGTGCGAAGCCGAGGACCGCACCGTGACGCTGCACGCGTGCCGCGTCGGCGACGCCGTGCACCTGACGGTCCGGGACCGCGGTCCGGGCGTGGCTCCGGCCCATCGCGAACGCGTGTTCGCGCCGTTCGACCGCGGCGCGGTGCCCGGCGGCAGCAACGACACGCCGGGCGTCGGGCTGGGCCTGCCGCTCGCCCGCGGCCTCGCGCGCGACCTCGGCGGCGACCTGCGGCTCGCGGACGACTCGGGCGTCGGGGCCTGCTTCGTGCTCGAGTTGCCGCGGTCCTGAGTCGGCAGCTGGTAGCATCAGGCCCTCCCGGACCGGAGGAATCCCATGTCGATCGTCCGCTCGTTCGCCCCGATCCTGTCCGTGTTGCTCGTCGGAGCAGCGGCGGCCCAGGACCCGCGGGGAGTGACCCCACCGAAGATCACGCCCGAACTGCAACGGGCCCTGGCCCGTGCCACGGTGCACAACACGCGGGTGCTCTGCGTGTTCTGCGACGAGGGCCAGGACTTCGCCGCCGTGCTGAAGAAGGACCGCACGCTGTCGCGCAAGTTGCTCTACGAGTTCCAGACGGTGCAGGTCGTGGGCAAGGCGTTCGGCGTGGATCTCGTGAAGGTCGCCGCCTCGCTAAAGGGCCGGCCGGCGCTGGCAGTGCTCGACGCCGAAGGCGAGGTGCTGGCCCGCCTGGAGCGGGACACCTTCCTGACCGACGGCGTGCTCGACGGTGCCGCGCTGCTGGGTCGGCTCGAGCCGCACTTCTGCCCGCCGGTCGACGCCGAAGCGAAGCTCGCCGCCGCCATCGTCGAGGCGAAGAAGACCGGCCGCAACGTGTTCGTCCGGTTCGACGCGCCCTGGTGAGGCTGGTGCAAGGTGCTCGAGGAGTTCCTCGGGCGAGAGGTGACGGCGCCGATCTACCGGAAGGGCTGGGTCGACGTCATGGTCGACGTCGACCGCGACACGAACGGCAAGGAGCTGAACGAGCGGCTGAAGGGCGCGCGTTCGGGCGGCCTGCCGTGGATGGTCGTCCTCGACGCGGACGGCGAGGAGATCGTCAGATCGAACGCGCAGGATGGCGAGCACCACGGTCAGAATGTCGG
>CALKYL010000005.1 GCA_938003515.1 uncultured bacterium | reverse complement strand
CAAGCAATCACTGCCTTCGTCGTCGCGTCGCTGTTCCTGCGTGTGGTCGCCCTCTTAGCCGAACGCGCACCACGCGCCGGCGGCGTCGCCGACGTGCTGCGGCGAGCCGTGTTCGAGCCGCACGTCGTCGCCGCACGCGGCGCCGGCCGCGAGCTCCACGAGCCGGTCTGGCGCGAACGCGAAGCGGCGCGCCGCGACGCGCGCGATCGGCCAGTCGCGCTCCGCGACCCAGCGGCCGGCGCGCTCCGGCCAGCCGGCGACCGGCCGCATGCTGTCCTGCAGCCACGCCCGCAGCCGCGGCTCCTGGTCGAAGCCGTTCGCCGTGCCCTTCAACCAGCGGTCCCAGAACCGCACGGCCTCCTGGAGGAAGCCGATCGCCGGCCCCGGCACGCCGTCGTGCGGATAGACGTGACCCCAGGGTCCGATCAGGCCGAAGCGCGGGCACGACAGGCCGCCGAGCAGGCGCAGCACCGCGTTGCTGTAGCCGTCGGCCCAGCCGCTGATGGCCCAGACCGGCACCCGGATCGCGTCGAAGTCCTCGCAGATCGAGCCGTGCCGCCAGTACGCGTCGCGGGTCGGGTGGGCGAGCCAGCGCGCCGGAAACGGCGCGACGGCCTCGAGGCGCGTGCGCCACAGCGCGCGCCAGCCGTCGCCGAACAGGTCCGGGTCCGGCGGCTGCGCGCAGAGCGACATCAGCATCGAGCCCCAGATCAGGTTCTCGTTGAGCAGGCAGCCGCCCATGTAGTGCGCGTCGTCGGCGTAGCGGTCGTCGCTGGCGCAGACGGCGATCACCGCGGCGAGCGCCGGCGGTCGGCGCGCGGCGACCTGCAGCGCGCCGAAGCCGCCCCACGACTTGCCGATCATGCCGACCCGGCCGTCGCACCACGGCTGGGCGGCGAGCCACGCGAGCACGTCTTCGGCGTCCTGCTGCTCGGTCTCCGTATACTCGTCGTCGAGCACGCCGTGCGAGTCGCCGGCGCCGCGCACGTCGACCCGCGCGCAGGCGTAGCCGTGGCCGGCGAACCAGCGGTGCATCGGCTCGTCGCGCAGCCGGGTGCCGTCGCGCTTGCGGTAGGGGATGTATTCGAGCACCGCCGGCACCGGCGCTCGCTCGGCGCCGGCCGGCAGCCACAGCCGGGCCGCGAGCCGGACGCCGTCGCGCATCGGCACGAGCACGTGCTCGACGTCGACCACGGCGTGCGGGAAGCGGTCGACGACCTCGATCTCGGACACGCGCGGCAGCATAGGCGCGCTCGCGGCGGGTTCGCCATCCGACGCCGATTCTGCTGCAATGACGACGTGCCCAGGATCCGCATCGTCTTCCCCACCGCGTGGGACCGCCAGCAGCTCGAAGCGCGGCCCGAGCTGTGGCGCGGCGAGTTCGACCTGTCGTTCGCGACGCCGGCCGACGCCGACACGCCGGACGACCTCGACGTGCTCACGTGGATCGACGCGGCGGTCGCCGGCTGGCGCGGCGAGGTCGACGGCGTGCTCAGCTCGTCGGACTACCCGGGCATCGCCGTCGCCGCGGCGGTCGCGCACGCGCTGGGCCTGCCGGCCGGTCCGCCGGACACGATCATGCGCGCGGCGCACAAGGGGCTCGCACGCGCGGTGCAGGCCGAGGCCCTGCCCGAAGCGACGCCGGCGTTCCAGGTGCTCGACCCCGACCGCCTCGACGACACCGCGCTGACGGTGCCGATGCCGTGCTTCGTCAAGCCGGCGAAGGGCTGCTTCTCGGTGCTCGCGAAGCGCTGCGACGACGAGGCCGCGGTGCGCGCGTTCCTCGAGGACCCGTTCGTCGCCGAGTACCGGACCTACTACCTGCGCATCTACCGCGAGCTCGTCGCGCGCTACCTCGGCGCCGACGTCGACGGCACGGTGTTCGTCGCCGAGGAGATGCTGCGCGGCCGCATGGTGACGGTGGAGGGGTGGGTCGCCGACGCCGAACCGCACGCGCTCGGCGTCGTCGACTCGCTGCGGCACGCGCGCACCGGTAGCTTCGTCGGGTTCCGGTATCCGTCGGTGCTGCCGGCATCGGTGCAGCAGAGGCTCGAAGCGACCGCGTGCCGGCTCGCGGCCGCGTTCGGGCTGCGCTGGACGATGTTCAACGCCGAGTTCTTCTACGATCCGGACACCGACCGCATCGGCACGGTCGAGGTCAACCCGCGGCTGTGCGGCCAGTTCGCCGATCTCTACGAGAAGGTCGACGGCGTGCACGGCTACCGCATCGCGCTCGAGCTCGCCGCCGGGCGTGTACCGCGCGTCGCGCGGGGCGCCGGGCCGTTCGAGGCCGCGGCGTCGTACCCGCTGCGCGTGTTCGAGCCGGTCGTCTGCGCGGCCGCGCCGGACACCGACGCGATCTCCGCGGCGAGGGCGCTCGTGCCGCAGACGCTGGTCTGGAACGAGGCGCACGCGGGCGACCGTCTGACCGACTTCGCGCGCGGCGAC
>CALKYL010000004.1 GCA_938003515.1 uncultured bacterium | reverse complement strand
GCTGCCCTGGCCCTGCACCAGCCTGCCCGGCGGGATCCGGACGTTGCGGAAGTTGAAGACGCCGCCGGACACGTTGAACGGCGCGCCGTTCTTCGGCGTGACGAGCGTGAAGTCGGTGTTGAGGATCGTCGTCGGCGCGGTCGGCTCGAACTCGGCGCCGGTCACGGTGCCCTCGAACGCGAAGCCCGCCTTGATGTAGCCGGGGCCCACTTCCCCGAGCGGCTCCGAGAAGGCCGCCGTCAGGTCGACCTGCGACGCGCCGAGGAAGTCGTCGACGATGCCGTCGAACTGCTGCTCGTAGGCGCGCTTGGTCTGGAACGTCGCGAAGACGCGCTGGAACGCGATGTTGGCGACGTTGGACTCGCCGGAGATGTCCTCGAGCGTGCGCTCGACGATGACGCGCACGGTCGCGTTGTTCGGCAGCACGCCGAGCGGCTCCAGGAGCACCGTCGCGCCCGCGATCTCGTTCGACTCGAGCGTGACGTCGGCCGGGATCCACCAGTTGTCGCCGAACTCGGGGTCGTCGTATTCGAGGAAGATGCGCCCGCGGTTGTTGCTGTTGCGCAGCAACGGGTTGGTCACGATCGCCACCGGGACGTTCGTGCTGCTCGGGTTCAGCGGCTGGTCGAAGCGCAGGCGCAGCTCGACCGGCGGAGCGCCGAGCTTGTTGAGCACGACGCCGGTCGTGTCGGGGGTCGGCGTGACCTCGAACGCCGCGCGACGCGGCCCGCCGGGCGCCGTGTTGCGGAACAGCTGGCCGGGGGTCGTGCCGTCCGCGGTCGTGAAGCGGAACGTGCGCGGGAACTCGAGCGCGCGGCCGCGCACGTCGCGCAGCACGGTGCCGTTGACCCGGTTGCCGCCGACGAGCTGCACCTCGTAGGTGCGGCCGGGCCGGAAGCCGCCGTTGGTGAACGCGTTGTTCGTCGGCAGCCGCGGCACGAACAAGAGCCGCCGGCCGGGCTCCGTATCGCCGGGGCTCGTGCCGAGCTGGAACGTGCCCGCCACCGGCTCGGCGACCGGATTGCCGATCTGGTCGAACACCTGGAAGCTGAACGTCGTCAGGTCGACGGAGCCGATGTCGACCGGGTTGCTGAAGTCGATCCGGATCGGGTCGTTGAGGAACAGCTGGCCGTTGTCGCTCGGCTCGGTGCTCAAGACGACGAAGTCGCCGCCGGTCCGCGCGCCGCCGGTCGAGTCGCTGCCGCCGGAGCAGCCGCTGAACACGACGAGCCCGGTGAGGACGGCAGGCACTGCGAGAGAGAACAACCGCGCGGGAGACACTCGATTCATGGCGCTAGCTCGGCCGCGGCGTGCAGGTGCCCGCCGGGGCCTTCGGGATCGCAGGGCCGCCGGCGCGACGCGGGCACCGAGCGGACTCGGCGCCGACGCCAGACGAAGGCGGCGTTTCGGGGAGAGATTCGGGGACGGTTCCGACCGGGGAGTCCGACGAAAGGGTCCGTCCGAGTCTATCCCACCGCACGCGCAATCGAGCGACCGCGCCAGGAAGCACGTGCTGGTTGCGGCGAGGGTTCGGTGCCATGGGCTGGGCGCGACGCGGACGGTGAGTCGGACGGAGGGGAGGTCGAAGAAGAGGGCTGTCTCGGGGGAGCGAGGGCGGTCGGGGATCGGGATCGGTCAGGGCCTCGGCAGCTCCGCGCTCACTGCCGCTGGAAGCGGTACGAGAGCGCGAAGGTGTCGATCGTCGGGGAGATCGGCGGGCTCGCGTCGGCGTTGTTGCCGGCGATGAAGCGCCAGTTGACGTAGCGGATGTCCTTCGGGTTGAAGGTCTCGTTGGGACCCGCGAACTGGATCGTGTAGGCCGGGTCCATCAGCTGGTTCGGGTCCTCGACGTAGCTCGTGACCGTGCTGTTGTAGAGGTAGGTCCACCAGTTGCGCGCCTGCGACGAGCCGGCCAGCGGCCGCGTGTCCCACTTGCGCATGTGCGCGTCGCCGGCCTTGTAGGGGTCGAGCGGGAAGTTGTCGGGGCCCGGACGCAGCTGCACCTGCCGGACGCTCAGGCCGTAGGTGTTGGTCGGGAACAGGGGCGAACCGTTGTTGATCCAGGCCGACCAGTACCACGGCGTCGGGTCGGTCGCACTGGCGCCGCGGAACTGCGGCACGAACGACGTGCCCGACGGCAGCTGCGACAGCGGCGGATCGAACTCGAAGCGGAACGACGGCAGCACGTCGGCGGGCAGGCTCGGCTGGCCGTTGGCCAGGTAGAACGGGCCGAGCCGCGGGTCCGCGAAGCCCTCGGGCACGCGGTGCGGGTTGAACAGGTCGACGAACCCGTTGGTGATGACCGTCTGGCGCTTCAGCACGTCCATCATGATCCAGTAGAACGTGTTGTCGCCGGGCGGCGTCGAGCCGGTCGGGGGTCCGGGCGTGAAGCCGCCGGCCGCCGTGTTCCACTGCGAGTCGCCGGGCGAGCGGCAGATCGGCGGCAGGCCGTTGAGCAGGGCCGCGCGGCCGGCGCTGAGCACGCGGAACCGCGGGCGCGGGTCGGACTGCACCGTCACCGCCGTCTGCCAGCCGTTCGTGCCGAGGGCGACGTAACCGCCGCCGGCCGGCAGCTCGGACGAGTCACAGTAGGTCCAGAAGTCGGCGAGCAGCGGCAGCGCGATGTTGCCGACCAGACCGCCGGTGAAGTCGTCGGCGCTGTTCGGGCTCGCGAGCGAGTGGTTGCGCGCGTCGTTCCAGAACGAGTTGATGAAGCGCACGTCGCCGGGCTGCCCGCCCTGGTCGACCCAGCGGCGCCCCTGCCCCATGCTGAAGGGGTTGAGGATGTAGGGGTAGTAGTCCTGGCCGTTGAGGTCCGAGCCGAGCGTCAGGCTGTCGGCCGTGCGGCCGCCCTGCTGGATGACCGTCTCGTCGCGGTAGACGAAGTAGGGCTGCCGGAAGTCGGGCAGCGGCAGGAACCGGTTGATGCCGTTCGGCTCGTAGACGACGGTCGCGGGATCGATCGTCAGCGTCGAGTCGACGTACGCGGCGCGGCGCGGCGCCTGGCTCTCGATCGTCGTGCCGCCACCGGTCGGCACCGGGTTCCACGCGAAGTTCTTCTCGAAGTCGGTGCGCAGGCCCGAGTCCGGCAGCGACGGCAGCGAGCTGAAGTCGCCGACGCACGGCACCGGCCGGTACTCGCTGTGGCCGAGCCACATGCTGACGCGGTCGAACTCGTCAAACGACAGGTTCGTCGCGATGTACGGGGCCCAGTACATCTGCTCGATGTCCAGGTTGAAGTCGAACGGGTCGGTGCGCGACAGGCTGAGGTCGACCTCGCGCCACAGCGTCTGCAGGCGGCAGCCGTACGGGTTCAGCGGGTTCTGGATGCCCGCCGGCACGAGGTTGGTCGCCGAGTTCGTGCCGACCTGGGTCTCCTGGCCGGCCCCGTCGACGACGTACTGCGGGCACCACGCGAGCGGGTTCTGCGGCGCCGGCGCCGCCGGCTGCTGCTGGATCGGCGACTGGTTGAGGTTGTCGGCGACGACGCGCACGCGCGTCGTCGGGCGCGCCTGCAGCTGCTTGTCGAGGTAGAGGAACGCGCCGAACAGGTCCTCGAGCGGATAGGCCTTGGCGATCGCGCCGGAGGTCGGCGCCTGCACCTCGTCGGGGAGGAAGTAGCTCGGGTTCTCGTCCTCGTCGCGCGACGCGAAGCGGCGCACGATCGACACGGCGAGGTTGTCGCCGAAGACCGGCTCGCTGCCGTTCATGCGCGTGTCGACGGTGAACGGGATGACGACGCTGTTGCTGCGGTCGGCCGTCGTGCCCTGCAGGTCCAGGCGGTTGCCCGCGAGGTCGCGGATGCCGCCGTCGTCCGAGTCGGAGATCAGGTGCAGGAAGTAGCGGTAGTCCGCGCCGGCGGGCGGATTGCGCATCGTGTCGTCGAGGTAGAAGCCGTCCGTCGGCTGCAGGCGCAGCGACGTCTGCGAGCCGTCCTCGTCGAAGACGCGCGCCGTGATCAGGTAGGGCGTGCGGTACTTCGCCTCGTCGAACGTCGCGGGGTTCATGCCGACGCCGCCGAGGTTGTTCGGGCGGTTGGCGATGAACTCGTCGATGCTGCTCCTCGTCGTGAGATCGCGCATCGCGAAGAAGAACGTGTCGGCCCAACGCACCGTGCGCAGGTCGACCGGCTTCGTGAACCGGACCACGGAGCCCGCGAACGGCGACACGAACTCGTTCGGCTGCGGCTTCTTGCCGCCGATCTCCAGCGGTGCTGGCGTGAACGAGAGGAAGTTGCGCGGGTCGTCGCGGCCGTCGGCGCCGCCGGCCGTGAACTCGGCGATGCAGATCGAACGCGGCGCGTTCAGCACCAGCCACGGCTCGCGCTCGCTGAGCGACTGCGGGTAGCCGGGCAGGTTGCGCGGGTCGATCGTCTCGAGCCCGGGCAGACGGCGGATGCGGACGCGCACGTGCTGCACGGACGGGTCGTCACGGTCGTCCTCGGGGTCGACCACGACCTCGGCGCTGCCGAACGGCACGCCGGAGTCGTCGGCGACGAAGCGCAGCACGTCCCCGCGGTCGATCTCGTGGGAGATGCCGTTCTTGTAGACCGTCACCTCCTGCGTGAACGCGTTCACGTCGACGACGCGCTCGAGGAAGAACGGGATCTCGCCGATGACGCGCAGCGGCAGCGGGTCGCGCACGAAACCGCGCACGATGTCGGCGGAGTTGTCGTTCTGGTTGCCCGAGCGGAAGTCTCGGATGATCGACTTGCGGCCGCTGTTGTTGTTGCCGGTGAGGCCGTTGGTCTGGCTCTCGCGCAGTCCCGGGATCGCCAGCGGGCCCTCCAGGGCGATCGCGACCCGGATGTTCGCGCCGAACTGGTCCGGCGACGGGGGCAGCCCCGCGGCGTTGTTCGCCGTCTGGTACTGCAGGCCCTCGGTGCCGAGCAGCACCGGATCGAGCACGATCTCGCGCTCGCGCACGACGATGCGCACCGGCAGCGGCACGAAGCCGGACGGCTCGTTGGGACCGGCGAGGATGCTCAGCAGCTGCACCGCCTCGGTGTTGCGCAGCGCGGTGACTTGCCCCTGGGCGTCGCGCTGCACGAAGAACGAGTCGTCGACGCCGATCGGCGCCGTGAAGGTGAGGCGCACGCCGGCGTTGCGCGGCACGACCGAGAACGGGGTTCCCGGGCCGCCCTGACCGAACCGCATCGGCGTGACCGTGCGCAGCTCGTCGTCGAGCGCGGCGAACGCCGCGGCGAACTCCGGGCCGGTCATGTCGCGCGGGATGAACAGCCGCGGCTGCAGCGTGTCGGGGTCCGAACCGAAGAAGTCGTAGGTGATCTCGTTGTCGCCGAGGTTCGAGTTGGTCGGCCGCTGGTCCTGGATGTTGCTGCCGATCACGACGTCGCGCTGGAACAGCGCGGGCGTCGCCCCCTGCGGCGTCACCTGCAGGCCGTAGACGTCGACCAGCCGGCCGTACGCGATGCTCGCGAGTTCGGGCTGCGTCGTCGCCTCGCCGGTCGCGCCGCCGCCGCCTCCCCCGCCGCTGCTGCAGCCGAACAACGCCGTCGTCGCCGCCAGCGCGAGCACGCCGCGCGCGCCGACGCGTCGCGACGGGCGCCCGGTAGCACGCGAGCGGGAATCGGGACGGGAGCGGGCCGTCGAGGAGGCGTCGCGGGCGCGCGCCGGGCCGAGGGTGTCTGCCTTCATGGGGAGCAACGTTCGGGGCTGAGGCGACATCGTGTGGTATCGGGGACCTCGGTCGGGCGTCCCCGGCCGGGGGTTTTGGTCGGACGGTCCTCGGCCGCCGCCCGGAGAGGCGGACGGAGCCGGTGGGACGCTAGGATGCTACATCGGGCGCGGCGGGGTGCTGGGGGAAGCAGCCCGGTTCGCGCCGTATCGGAGGGCAACAAACATCATGCCGCCGTTCGGGTCGGCTGCAAGCCTCCACAAGCATCGGCTGTGCAAGGACTTGACCGAAGGGGTCCCGATCCCGGGCGGGGCCGCGGCGAGCGCCTCCGAC
>CALKYL010000003.1 GCA_938003515.1 uncultured bacterium | reverse complement strand
AAACGGGACGAGCGCCGAGACCAGCCGGCTGGAGGCCAGCCCGCCCTCGCTGAGGTCGTGGGCCGCGAGCACGCAGCGCGCCTGGATCGCGCGCGCGACGCCGAGCAGGGTGTCGCGCGCGCGCGCGGCGTCGACGCGCGGCGCGTGCGCGCCGAGCGCGCCCTTCGTCTTGTAGTAGACGCTGCCGCCGAGCTCGTCCCGCGTCGTGCCGACGAGCACGAGGCGCGAGCCGGGCCGCTTCAGGTCGCTCGAGGTCGTGCGGCGCACGTCCGCGACGACCGACATCGCCGTCACCAGGATGCAGCCGGGGATCCGGATCGTGCCGGTCGCGGTGCGGAACTCGTTGTGAAGGGAGTCCTTGCCCGAGACGAACGGCGTCCGGTAGATGAGAGCCAGCGGGCACGGCGCCTCGATCGCGCGCACAGCGGCTCGGCCGCGCGCACCAGCTCGGCCAGGCACTGCGCGTCCCGGGTGTTGCCCCAGCAGTAGTTGTCGAGCACCACCGTGTAGTCCGGATCGCCGCCGGCCGCGACGACGTTGCGCAGCGCCTCGTCGAGCGCGCACTCCGCCATGCTCGCCGGGTCGATCCGGCTGTAGCGCGGGTTCAGCCCGTTGGCCAGCACGAGGCCGCGGTGGGAGTCGGGCTTCGGCGCGAGCACCGCCGCGTCGGCGGGTCCGTCGTCGTGCACCCCGCACAGCGGCTTGCCGGCGGATGCAGCCTGCACCTCGTGGTCGTACTGGCGCACGATCCACTCCTTGCTGCAGACGCCGTAATCGGCGAGCACGGCGAGCAGCGCCGCCGTGTGGTCGGTCTCCGGCGGCAGCTCCGGTTCGGCCAGGCGCGGTGGCTCGTAGCGCGCCTCGAGTACCCGCCTGGGCAGGCCGTCGTGCACGAAGGCGAGGTCGAGGTCGGCGTGCACGGTGTCCCCGTACTTGACCACCAGCCGGTTGTCGTCGGAGAACGTGCCGAGCACCGTCGCCTCGCACGCCTCCGCCGCGCACACCGCGAGCAGCCGGTCGACCTTGGCCGGCGGCACCGCCAGCACCATGCGCTCCTGCGCTTCGCTGATCCAGATCTCCCACGGCGCGAGGCCGCGGTACTTGAGCGGCGCGCGCTCGAGCTGCACGACGGCGCCGAGGCCCTCCGCCATCTCGCCGATCGCCGAGCTGAAGCCGCCGGCGCCGCAGTCGGTGATCGCCGAGAACAGGTCCTCGTCGGCGCACGCGAGCACAGCGTCCATGACCTTGCGCTCGGTGATCGGGTCGCCGATCTGCACCGCGCCCGAGCTGAGCGTCTCGCTCTCGGTGTGCAGCTCGAGCGAGCTGAACGTCGCGCCGTGGATGCCGTCGCGACCGGTGCGGCCGCCGAGCGCCACGATGACGTCGCCGGCGTTGGCCCGCTTGTGGGCGCGGCGGGTCGGCAGGATGCCGACGTTGCCGACGTAGACCAGCGGGTTGCCGACGAACAGCTCGTCGAAATGCACGCTGCCGTTGACCGTCGGGATGCCCATCGGGTTGCCGTAGTCCCGCACGCCCGACACCACGCCCTTGAGCACGGTGCGCGGGTGCAGGCAGCCCGGCGGCAGCCGCTCGGGCGGCAGGTCCGGCGGGGCGAAGCAGAACACGTCGCTGCTGGCGATCGGACGCGCCGAGAGGCCGGTGCCGAGCACGTCGCGGATCACGCCGCCGACGCCGGTGCCGGCCCCGCCGAACGGTTCGATCGCCGACGGCCGGTTGTGCGTCTCGACCTTGATGCAGACCGAGTGCTCGTCGTCGAAGCGCACGATGCCGGCGTTGTCGACGAACACGCTGACGCAGAAGTCACGGTCGAGGGTGCGCGTGACGTCGGCGATCGTCGACTTCAGCAGGTTGTCGATCGTGCGCCCCTCGAAGCGCACCGTGCCGGTGAGCGTCTTGTGCTTGCAATGCTCGCTCCACGTCTGCGCGAGCGTCTCGAGCTCGAGCTGCGTCGGCGCGCGCCCGAGCCCGTCGAAGTGCCGCTGGATCGCGGCCATCTCCGAGCCGTCGAGCGCGAGGCCGCCCCGCTGTGAGAGCGCGGCCAGCGCCTGCTCGTCGAGGCCGGCGAGCGCCACCGGGTGCGCGTCGAGATCGGGCGGCGGCGGCTCGCCGGGCAGGCCTTCGGGGAGCGCGTCGAGCAGCAGCTCCTGCACGGTCTCGTTCGCGAGGCCGCGGCGCGCCGCGGCCGGCACGCGTTCGGGCGCGACGTCGCCGAACAGGTCGTACGTGCGGTAGGTGCCCGCGGCGACGACCGGCAGGCCGGTGTCGGCGAGCGCCTTCTGCACCGAGTGGGCGACCGGGTCGGTGACGCCCGGCCGCGGCACGATCGTCAGCGTGTGGGCCCCGGCGGGCCGCGCCACGTCGGCGCCCGGAGCGTGCACCTCGAAGCGTTCGACGACCGGATCGCAGAGCACCTCGCGCGCGAAGCGCTCGACCTGCTCCCGCCGCAGCTCGGCGCCGAGCAGGTAGCCGCGGCGCGCGCGCACCTCGGTCACGTGCGCGAGCCCGGCGTCGGTCAGCGCCCGCAGGGCGGCGGCGCCGATCGGGTCGAGCTGTCCGTCCCGCGCCACCACGTCGATGCGCCACGCCTGCATGAGGGCGGCCACGATGCCGGCCGCCGCAGGACGGTGCAAGGGCGCAGCGCGCGCGGCGCCCCGGCGGGCCGCGCGGTGCTATCGTGGTGGTCTCAGCTTCTTTCCACAGGAGGAACCCGCCGTGCGTGCCCCGCCGATCCCGTCCGCCCTGTCCGCCGCCCTCCTCACCGCCGGCTTCGCCGCCGCGCAGTGTCCGATCACGTCGCTGGCCGCCGCCACCTACGGTCAAGGCTGCAACCCGGTGTTCGCCGCGCAGCCGCCGACGGTGAACGGCGCCTTGACCAGCACCTGCACGCTCGACGTCACCGTCGACGGCTTCGGCGGCTGCTGCAACACCTTCCCCGTCGGCCAGCTGCTGGTGCTCGGCACGACGCCGGCCCAGGTGCCGCTGCCGCAGTTCGGCAGCGGCTGCGAACTACTGGTCGCGCCCGACGTGATCGCCTTCCTGCCTGCCGCCGCCGGCGGGCCGTTCTCGATCCCGCTCGCCGGCGTCGCGTCGCCGGTCACCGTCTACGCGCAGGGTTCGGTGCTCTACTTCACGACCATCGGCCTGGCGCTCGACTTCGCGCTGTCGGCAGGCGTGCAGATCGACCTGTCGTGACCATGGGCGCGAACGGCGCGCCGGTCCGCGCCGCGTGCGCTCGCTAGTAGCTCTCGTCGTCGCTCGGGAACGAGCCTTCGCGCACGTCGCGGCAGTAGTCGGCGACGGCGCCGCCGATCTCCTGCGCGAGCTCCCGGTAGCGCCGCACGAAGCGGGGGCGGAAGCGCGTGAACAGGCCGAGCAGGTCCGGCGTCACCAGGATCTGGCCGTCGGTGTGCGGGCCGGCGCCGATGCCGATGATCGGCACGCTGGTCGCTTCCGCCATGCGGCGGCCGAGCTCGGCGGGCACCTTCTCGAGCACGATCGCGAACGCGCCCGCCTGCTCCAGCGCCCGGGCGTCGTCGAGCAGGGCGTCCTGTTCGGACGCCTCGGTGCCGCGCGTCTTGTAGGTGCCGAACTGGTGGATGCTCTGCGGCGTCAGGCCGAGGTGGCCCATGACCGGGATGCCGGCGCCGACCAGCCGTTCGACGGTCGGCGCGAACGCGCGGCCGCCCTCGAGCTTGACCGCTTCGACGTGGCCTTCCTTCATCAGCCGCCCCGCGTTCCGCAGCGCGTCCTCGATCGACACCTGGTAGCCGAGGAACGGCAGGTCGCCGACCACGAGCGCGCGGCTCGCGGCCCGGCTGACGAGCTCGCAGTGGTAGACCATCTGGTCCATCGTCACCGACACCGTCGTGTCGCGGCCCTGCACGACGGTGGCGACCGAGTCGCCGACGAGCAGCACGTCGACGCCGGCCTGGTCGAGCAGCGCGGCGAACAGGTGGTCGTAGGCGGTCAGCGCGGTGATGCGCTGGCGCTGCGCCTTCTGTTCGCGCAGCGTCGCCGTCGTCACCTTCGGGTCGCGCGGCGGCGCGGCCATCACCAGTCCCCGAAGGTGTCGTCGTCGTCCGGCGGCGGCGGCGGCGGCGCGTCCGGGCCGCGCTGGCTGCCCGGCGGCGGAGGCGGCTTGTATTCGTCGTGCGTCTTGTCGGGCAGCCGCGGGCCGCGGCGCTTCTTCTGTGCCTTGCCCTCGACGATGCTCCCGAAGGTCGGCACGCGCTTGGGGTCGAGCTCGACGTCGAACGCCGACAAATCGAGGCTCGGCGGCTCGATGACCTCGACCTTGCCGCGTCGGTCGCGGTAGCGCGGCACGACGTCGACGTCGCTGCCGCCGCCCTTCTGGCCGCCGCCCCGACCGCCGCGGCGGCGTCCGTCGCGGCGGCGCCCAGATCCACTGCGATCCGATCCACTGCGATCCGATCCACTGCGATCGGCCTCCTTGCGATCGGAGCCGCTGCGATCGC
>CALKYL010000002.1 GCA_938003515.1 uncultured bacterium | reverse complement strand
TCCACGCGTTCCACGCCGGGCTGACCGCCATGGCGCCCGCCCAGTAGGCCGACGTGGCGACGAACAGCCAGAGGATCGACAGGTCGCCGGCGAGCGCGCCGAGCGCGAGCGGCACGAACGCCGCCGCCTGCAGCAGCGCGCAGGCGACGAACCATCGCCGGTAGGAGCCGACCCGCCGCACGCCCCACGGGGTCGCGAGCTGCAGCACGGCGCCGACCATCATCGGCACGGTCGCGACGAGGCTCGCGACGACGGCCCCGGCGCCGATCGCGAGCACGAAGGCCGGCACGTAGGTCTCGCCGAGCCCGACCATGGCGCTGCTGCACGCGCCCTCCGCGGCGATCGCGCGCAGCTTGTGCGGCGCGCCGGTCGCGCCCGCGGCGTTGCCGACTCCGACCGTCGTCACGTCAGCCGGCGGGCTCGATCAGGATCAGGTTCGCGTCGTAGGTCAGGACGCCGAGGTAGATCGCGCCGACCAGCCGCTCGATGCCGACCCGGTAGGTGTGCGTCGTCGACAGCGCGTTCGGGTGCATCGGGTCGGACACGTGCACCTCGCGCTTGCGCGCGTCGTAGCCCGTCAGCACGACGAAGTGGCCGACCGGATCGCCGCGCAGGTCGTCCGGCACGTCGTCGTCTTCGCGCTGCCGCTCCTCGCGGTAGAGGAACGTCGCCGACAGGCCGGTCAGGATCGGGATGCGGCGGCGCAGCGCGTTGCGCAGCAGCGCCGGCTCGAGGTCGCGGAACTCGACCTTGCCGCCGCGCTCGACGAAGTCCGCGTAGGCCGACGCCGCGAGCTGCAGCTTCGGCCGGTCGGGTTTCGCCTCGGCGCGGGCGCGCAGCTTGGCGACCAGCGGCGGCCGCGGATCGCGGAACCAGGTCGGGTCGAAGATGCGCAGGTTCCAGGTGACGACCTTGACGCGAAAACCCCGGGCCAAGGCGTCGGTCGCGAGCAGCACGCCGAGCGTGCCGCCGGCGTCGAGCTTCGGCACGCTGCGCACGAGGTCCTGCACCGGCACGTCGTGGCCGTGGTAGGCGTAGACGGCCTGCAGACACGTCGGACCGCACGTCACGTCGTCCGGCTGGCGATGGATCGTGAACGGCAGCGAGACGGAGGCGGCGCGCGCGCGGGTCAACGCGACCTCGGGGTCGAAGGCATGTCCGGAGGATAGCAAGGGCGGCGCCCCGGTTCGCGTGCGGGCCCCGCGACCCGCCCGCGCGAGGCGCTGGCAAAGCGCGCGGCGATGCGCGATCCTGCGCCGATGCTGCCCGTCGCCCTCCTCGTCGTGCTCACGGCGCCGTTCGCGCTGCTCGCCGCCCCGGCGCGGTCGCAGGACGCCCAACCCGGCTACACCGACACGCCGCGCCTCCCGGACGGCTGGCGCGTGCACGACGCCGAGCGCCCGCGCCCGCCGGTCGTCGACCCGGGGCCCGGCCCCGCCGAGCCGGCTCCGCCGCCTGCCGACGCCGTCGTGTTGTTCGCTGGCGGCGACCTCGCGGCGTTCCGCGGCAACGACGGCGACGCCGGGTGGACCGTCGCGGACGGCGTGATGCAGGTCAACGGCACCGGCGACATCCGCACCCGCGAGTCGTTCGGCGACTGCCAGCTGCACCTCGAGTGGTCGGCACCGCTGCCGGCCAAGGGCGCTTCGCAGGGGCGCGGCAACAGCGGCGTGTTCTTCTTCGGCCGCTACGAAGTGCAGATCCTCGACTCCTGGGACAACCCGAGCTACGCCGACGGGCAGGCGGCCGCGCTCTACGGGCAGAAGCCTCCGCTGGTCAACGCGTGCCGCCCGCCCGGCGAGTGGAACGTCTACGACATCGTCTTCGTCGCGCCGCGCTTCGCCGAGGACGGCTCGCTCGCCTCGCCGGCGCGCGTCACCGTCGTGCACAACGGCGTGCTCGTGCAGCACGACGAGCCGCTGCTCGGCCCGACCGCGCACCGCTCGCTGCCGAGCTACAAGCCGCACGGGCCCGCCGGCCCGATCCGCCTGCAGGACCACGGCAACCCGGTGCGCTTCCGCAACATCTGGCTGCGCAGGCTCGACTTCGAGCGGCCGGCAGCGCGCTGAGCGGCCGGCTCAGCGGGCGCCGGCGTAGGTGCCGAGCACCGCGTGGTCGTGGCGCAGGCCGGCGCTGTCCTCGTCGGTCAGCTGCGTGGCGGTCGCCCCGTCCCAGACGAACAGGTCGGCGTTGCCGTTGGTCGGCGTGACGCGCGTGAACAGCACCGTGCCGTCGAGGGTCCGGGCCTGGTAGGCGTCGTCCCCGGCGGCGGCGCTGACCGCGACCGACGCGGTCGCGGACTCGTCCCACATCGACAGGTCGGTCTGCGACGAGACCGTCAGCGCGTAGACTAAGTCGACGGCGTCGAGGCCGTCGCCGCCGAACGCCAGCCCGGCGCCGGCGATCGGCGTGCCCCAGGTGCCGGTCGACACGTCGAAGCGGTTGAGCGCGGTGCCGTCGGCGCGCACGGCGACGACGTCGCCGTTCGCCAGGAGGTTGGCGGTCGCCGTGACCTCGCCGCCGGCGGCCCAGGTCTGCGTGGCGGGCGGGCCGACCAGCGACACCGCGAGCATGCTCGAGTTGGTGCCGCTCGGCCGCAGCAACGCCCACGCCGTCGTGCCGTCGCTCGTGACGCCGAGCACCTGGCTGATGTCGCCGGCGTCGCGCACCGTCGCGTTGGCCCCGGAGTCGAGGTCGTAGAAGAAGGCGTCGACCTCGCCGGGCCCGACGACGCGGTTCAGCACCACCTCGTTGCCCGCGCCGATCGCCGCGAAGACGTCGAAGGCGCCGGCCGTGAACGCGGCGCTGATCGACGTGGTCTGGCCGTTCTGCGGGTTCCAGGAGTAGAGGTCGCTGACGCTGCCGCTCTGCGCGGCGAACACCACCTGGCTCGCCGAGCCGACGGCGCCGAAGACCTTGTTCCAGGTCGCGATCGAGCCGACGTCGCTGCCGATCTCGACCAGGCCGGTGCCGAGGCGGTAGTAGAACAGGTCGGCCTCGCCCCCGCCGCCGACGCGCGAGAAGACGACGCCGCCGTTCGGCAGCACCGCCTGCAGCTGCTCGTCGGTCGCCGCGACGCCGACCGCGAACACCTCGTCCTCGCTCGGGTCGTAGGCGTACACGTCGGCCTGGCCGTTGACGCCGACCTCGTAGAAGACGAGGTCCGCCGCGTTGACGAGCACGGTCACGGTGCTCAGCACGCCCTGCGCGACGTCGCGCGAGACGCCGGTCGCGGGGTTGTAGAAGTAGAGCCGCTGGTCGTCGCCGGTCCCGGTCGTGTAGACGAGGCGGCCGTCGCTGGTGCGCGCGCGGTAGGTCACGTCGCCGCTCGCGGTCGCCGCGATGCGCGAGTTGGTGCGCGTCAGCGGGTCGAAGATCCACAGCTGCCGGCCGTTGCCGGCCGCGATCTGATAGACGACCCGACCGTCGGCGAGGCCGGCGGCGAGGCTCGGCGTCGCCGTCGCGGCGGCGACGCGCAGCTGGCTCGTGGTCGCCGTGTCGAGCAGGAGGAGACCGCTCTGGTCCTCGCGCACGACGGCGAAGTTCGCGGCCGTCACGCGCACGCGGAACGTGCCGTCCTCGGTCTTCAGGCCGTCCGACACCGAGAAGGCGACGTCGTACACGCCCATCGTGTCGAACGTGTTCGAGTAGGTGCTGCCGGCGAACGAGCCGCCGCCCGAGGTCACCGAGTAGGTCAGCGTGCCGCCCTCGCGGTCGGTCACGTAGGGCGCGAGGTCGAGCGAGAACATCCCGCCGGTCGTCGCCTGCTGCGGCACCTCACCGATGCGCGGCGAGGCGTTGCTGACGTTGCTGTGCCCGCCGCACGCCGCGGCCAACAGGCCGGCCGTGACGACGAGACACGAAGAGAGGGTCGGGCGATGGGCCATGGTCGGCTCTGTCTCCTGGATGCGGTGCGATGCGGATTGCGACTGCGCGCGCATCGGCCACCCGGAGGCCGCCGTCTGAGCCGGGCGGGCTCGCGGCGATGCCATCGCCCCCTCGAGGACGTCACCGCTCGGCGGCGGGCAGCTCGAGGCGGCCGCGCAGGAGCCAGGCGCGCACGCGCAGGAGCTCCGCGTGGTCGGGGCGGTGCACGTGCATCGGCACGCGCACGAGCCGCGGGTCGTCGCGCGCGAAGGGCGGCGGGGGCTACGCGGCGAACAGCTCGGCCAGCACGCGCACCGGCACGGCGTGGAAGACGCGTGCGCACGGCCCGAAGCGGTCGTCGCACGCGGACAGCCGCGCGTTGGTCTCGGCGAGCAGACGTCGCCAGTTCTGCATGCGCAGGCGGGCGCCGTACCGCGACCGGCCGCGCGTCTTCGCGTGCGTCGGCTGCGCCTTGCCGTGACCGCGCACGACGTAGCGCCGCACGGCCTTGTGGTCGAGCACCTCGTCGCCGCGAAAGCAGCCGATCGCCACCGCGCCGGCCCGCAGCAGCAGCACGAGCTGCACCTCGTCGGGCCCGGGGAGCCGTTCGAGGTAGTCCCCCACCCGCTCG
>CALKYL010000001.1 GCA_938003515.1 uncultured bacterium | reverse complement strand
CTGGACCTCCGCGTATGTGCGCGCGGAGAACGCCGTCGCGTAGTGCTCGTCGCCGGCGAGCGAGTCAGCGTCGAGACCAGCGAGCTCCTTGCGCACGACGTCGGTGCGCACGTGTGGCCAGCGCACTTCGTCGGCGAGGGCGCGGGCGAGCGTGCTCTTGCCGCTGGCGGGGGGGCCGGCGAAGCAGAGCCACGTCGGCCCGTCCTGTTCGATCGCGTAGGCCGACGCCAGCAGCACGTGGCGCCGGGCCGATCCACGCGCCCCTTCCCGATCGTCGGCCGGCAGCTCGGTCTCCGCGGCCGCGAGCGCCGCGACCTTGGCCCGGACCATCGCGCGGTAGGCGCACAGCGTCGGCAGCAGCGCGCAGAGCCGCTCGTCTCCGCTCGCCTCGACGTAGGCGTCGACGAACGCCTCGGCGAGCGGCGTGGCGCCGCGGTAGCGCAGGTCCATGGCCAGGAAGGCGACCTCGGTCGCGACGTCCCCGCAGCGGAACGACGGCTCGAACTCGATGCAGTCGTAGACCGTCGGGGGATCGGTCATGCACACGTTGCGGGCGTGCAGGTCGCCGTGGCCGTCGACGACGCGCCCCGCGGTCGCGCGGCGGCGCAGCTCGGGCAGCACGCGCTCGAAGTCGGCGGCGCTGTGGCGCTCGAGCGCGGCGAGCAGCGGCTCGGCGACGCCGTGGTCGGGCACCTCGCGGAGCTCGGCGAAGTTCGCGGCGGCGAACTCGGCCAGCTTGCCGGGGTCGCCGTGCGCCAGCACCTCGGGACCACGATCGGCGCCGTCGTGGAAGCGGGCCACGAGGCGGGCGAGCGCGACCATGTCGTCGGCCGCGACGGCGCGGCGGCGCACGAGCTCGTCGAGCATGCGCTCCTGCGGCAGGCGCCGCATCACGACCGCGACGTCGAGGTCTTCGCGGCCTTCGTCGTCGCCGACCTCGGCGAAGCGCAGCGCGCCGCCGCGCCGCCGCAGCGCCGCCGTGCCGAGGTAGGTGTCGGGGCACAGGCGGCGGTTGAGCCGCACCTCGTCGCGGCAGGCGCGTCGTCTCGCGGTGTGCGTGGCGATGTCCACGCACGGCAGCTTGTCCGGCTTCTTGATCTTGTATTCGTTGTTGACTGCTACGCAGACCACCGAGAGGTGCGTCTGGATCAGCTCGACGTCGGCGGGCTCGCCCGGAAAGCACGCCCCGTCGCGCAGCTCGTCGATCAGGTCTTCGGCGGTCACGGCAGCATGCCCGCCGCAAGGTAACCGACGTAGAGCACGACGCCCAGCAGCACGCCGAGCGCGACGACGCGCACCGCGTGGCGCACCGCACGGTCCTTCACGCCTGCTCCAGGAGCCGCAGGAAGGCCGCCTCGTCGAGCACGCGCAGGCCGAGCTTCTCGGCCTTCTCCAGCTTCGTGCCGGCGTCGCTGCCGGCGACGACGTCGGTGATCTTCTTGCCGATCGAGTTCGAGGTCTTGGCGCCGAGCGCCTCGACGCGGGCGCGCGCGTCGTCGCGGCTCATCGTCTCGAGGCCGCCGGTGAACACGAACACCCGCCCGGCCAGCGGGCCCGAGTCCTTGCGCTCGGCGGCCTTCGGCACGACGCCCTCCTGTGCGCGCGCCGCCAGCGTGGCCCGGTTCTTCGGCGACGCGAAGAACTCGACGATCGCCGCGGCGACCTCGTCGCCGACGCCGTCGACCGCGAGCAGCTCTGCGGTCGTCGCCTCGCGCAGCCGCTCGAGCGTGCCGAAGTGCGCGGCCAGGTCCTTCGCGGTGGTCTCGCCGACGTGGCGGATGCCGAGGCCGTTGAGGAAGCGGGCCAGCGCCGGCGCCTTCTTCGCCTCGATGCCGTCGAGCAGGTTCTGCGTGCTGCGCTCGCCCCAACGGTCGAGCGCGAGCAGCGCGTCCTTCTTCGCGGCGAGGCCGAACACGTCCTCGACGGTGGTGACGATGCCGGCCGTCACGAGCTGCTCGACCTGCTTGGGGCCGAGCCCCTCGATGTCGAACGCGCGGCGGCCGGCGAGGTGCACGATGCGGCCGACGAGCTGCGCCGGACAGTCGAGGTTGCTGCAGTAGAGGAACTTGCCCTCGGGTTGCAGCGGCCCGTTGCACGCGGGGCAGCGCTCGGGCGGCCTCGCGGCGCGTGAGCCCTCGGCGCGCCGGTCGACGAACACGCGCACGACCTCCGGGATCACGTCGCCGGCGCGCTGGATCTCGACGACGTCGCCCTCGCGCACGTCGCGTTCGGCGAGCAGGGCCCAGTTGTGCAGCGACGCGTTGCGCACCGTCACGCCCGCGAGCTCGACCGGCTCCAGGTGCGCGACCGGGGTCACCGCGCCGGTGCGGCCGACCTGCGCGCCGATGCGCTCGATGCGCGTCGTCGCGAGCCGCGGCGCGAACTTGTAGGCGAGCGCCCAGCGCGGCGTGCGCGAGGTGCGGCCGAGCCGCTGCTGCAGCTCGATGCGGTCGACCTTCGCGACGACGCCGTCCAGTTCGTACGGCAGCTCGTCGCGGCGCCGTTCGAGGTCGTCGCGGAACGCGAGCACGGCGTCGACGTCGTCCGCCGCGGCGGCCGGCTCGGCCACCGCGAAGCCCCAGCCCGCCAGCCGTTCGCGCACCCCTTCGTGCGACGCGAACGCCGCGCCTTCGCAGTGCCCGACGCCGTAGGCGAGGAAGTCGAGCGGCCGCCGCTTCACGATCCTCGGGTCGAGCAGCTTGAGCGTGCCCGCGACGGTGTTGCGCGCGTTGCGGAACGTGCCCTCGCCGCTGGTGACGTCCCGCTCCTGCAGCGCCGCGAAACCCTTGCGCGACATCAGCACCTCGCCGCGGACCTCGACGCGCGCCGGGAACGGCCCGCCGCCGCCGAGCCGTATCGGCAGGTTGCGGATCGTGCGCAGGTTGCGCGTCAGGTCCTCGCCCTCGGCGCCGTCGCCGCGCGAGAGCCCGCGGGTCAAGACGCCGTCCTCGTAGAGCAGGTTGGCGCTGACGCCGTCGAGCTTCGGTTCGCAGAACCAGCGCAGCGGTGCGCCGTCGTCGAGCTGCAGCAGGCGCCGCGCCCGCGCGACGAAGGCCCGCACCTCGTCGGCCGCCATCAGCGACTCGAGGCTGCCCATCGGCGACAGGTGCGCGAACGTCGGGAAGGCGCCGCCCTTGGGCAGGGGCGCCCCGACGCGCTGGGTGGGCGAGTCGGTCGTCACCAGCTCCGGGTGGGCCTGCTCGAGCTCCCGCAGCCGGACGAACAGCTCGTCGTACTGCGCGTCGGTGAGGTCGCTGTGGCCGCGGTTGTAGTACTGGTCGTCGGCCAGCCGGATGCGGCGCCGCAGCTCGTCGATCTCTCGCGCGACCGTCACGCGTCCGTCCTAGAGGGCGGCGGCGGGGTGGTCAAGCGCGGCGGAGCGCGTGCGCTGCCGGCGCTACTTGCGCAGCATCGGCCGGTCCGGCTCGAACGCCAGCTCGACCGGCGCGATCTGGATGCGGCCGTCGGTGCGGCGCCGCACACCGTCGCGGAACTCGTAGGTCGCCTTCGGCGTGCGGCAGGCGCGCTCGAAGCGGCGGCGCACCTGCTGCTCGAGCGCCTCGAGCACCTGGCCGTTCGACGCCAGCCCCTCGGCGACGACCAGGTCGCCGAGCTGCACGTGCAGCGACTTCGGCGTCCTCGACACCAGGTCGGCGAGGGCCTGGGGGTCGCAGCCCGCGATCTCGACGAGCAGGTCCCCGAGGCGTTCGCCCTTGGCCGGGTTGGAGCTGGCGCTGGCCTGCACGCAGCCGTTCAGGAACTCGAACGTCAACAGCTCGTCGGCCAGCTGGATGCGCATCAGGCCGCTCTTGCGCATGCGGCCGAGGAACTGGAAGACGGACAGCAC